>JAUICS010000056.1 GCA_030427765.1 Alphaproteobacteria bacterium | reverse complement strand
CGGAAAGCTTATCAGAGCGAGAATTGATAGTGTATACAATACGCTCCCCGCACATCAGAAATTGGCATTTTTAAACTACACAATCGATAATTTACGCGCAGAAATATTCAAAAATCCGCATGTAACGGGCGTGCTTGAATTCATCATCAATGACATGAAGGCCCGCATACCGGAAGCAATACGTATGCGGAACACATATGAACAAGTTGCGTCCACAAATATGCATTTAGCACGTTAGTTAGTCTTTTGTGGACTCATCTTTGTGAATATATACTTCGCGGTGCGGATACGGAATCTTGATATTGTTTTCCTGAAACGCATCCCAGATTGAAAGCATAACCGCACCGAGCATATTGGTGACGCCTTTTTCAGCATCCTCAATCCAGAACCGCAATTTGAAATTCATGGAACTGTCACCAAATTCGACCAAATGACACACAGGCGCGGGTTCTTTCACTACACGATCCGGCTTCACTGCCGCTTCCTCGGCAATCCGCTTTACCTCATGCGGGTTGTGGGAATAATCCACCCCGAATGACGTTTCCAGACGGATAAGCGACGTGTTGTGCGACCAGTTAATGACCTTCTGCGTAATGAAGTCTTCATTCGGGATAAGAAAGGATTTCCGGTCACGTGTTGTAATTTCGGTATACCGCGCCCCCATATGATCCACCCAGCCAAAGGCCCCGGTTTCAAGCTCAATCACGTCGCCCGGCTTAATTGATTTATCGACCAGCAGCATCATACCGGACAGCAGGTTCGAGATAACCTTTTGCAATCCAAAACCGATACCAAGACCAATACCCCCGGAAAATAGTGCCAGGACGGACAGATCAATCCCCGCCGACGATACCCCGATCAACAGGGCCACAACAATCAAGGACACACGCACAATCTTGGCAATTAAAACCTGAGACGACCGCGATATTCCCTTGATTTCAAGTATCCTGCGCTCCGCAAAACTGGAGCCGATAATCGCGATGTAAAGAAGTACAAACAGGGCCAATATGGCCTTCAGCACAACCAGCGCAGAAATACGGAAATCGCCTATGCTGAGGCCAAATGCGTCCAGCGCCGCGGTTGTTTCACCCAGAACACCCATAATACTGAGCGCCGCAATAATCCATATGGATGTGGCAAAGAAATGCCGCGTAATATTATTTTCAATGAATTGAAGACAAAGGCGAATGACAATCCATGCAAATAGCAGTTTTATCGCCACCGTCACCATTGTGACATGCATATTAAACACCTCGGCCACCGCCACCTGTGCGAACAGGAATAATAGTATCAGCGCCGTAAACGGCATAATAAGCTTCGTTGTATTGGCAAGCATAGTGCGGAAACGCAACGGAAAACGGCCACCTTCGATTTTCTCAACCAAACCTGGTCGGATAATTTTCATGGTGATGTATCCGGCAAACAGCGCAAATACGATAAAACCAATCTGAATAAACGCGGCCTGCGTCAGGAACATTTCCGTGGCCCACACCTGCATTTCCGTAATATATTGCTCAAAATCGAATTCTTCCAAAACCTGTCCCTTATATTTTCGTAAATCGGTCAGTTATCATTATAAATGGAAAGCAACATTAATGACCTAAAAAAACATAACAAAACTACATTCCCATGTATCCCTTTGATTTAAAAAAAACGTGTTGAATACCAAGTTTACTGATATAATTCTTATAGAATATCCTTACACAACGTGGGATTGCATCAAAATTATAATACCATACCGGAGACAGACACATGCGCCATACCAAAGTGCTATCATATCTATTTGTTTTACTCATTATACTTTTTCCAAACCCGACCAAGGCAAATGAATTTGCGGACCAGCTAAATGCCCATGCAAATGATGTGCTTATGGCATGGACTACATCTCCAGACATACTGGCTGCTATTCAAGAACAAAACAAAGAACACACAAGCCTGACACAGGACGATATTGATGCATTGGACAAACAATGGCGCGCAGAGGTTGGAACAGATGGTGAATTAATTAGCCGCGTTCTTGCGAAACCTATTTCCGAATTCCTAAAAGGAAAAAAAGAGGAAAGCGCAGGCCTTTATACAGAAATTTTCATCATGGATAATAAAGGTCTTAATGTTGGCCAAAGTGACGTGACATCTGATTATTGGCAGGGCGATGAAGCCAAGTGGAAAGTACCGTTCCACGAAAATACCATTAACCTCGGCGATGTTGAAATGGACGAATCAACACAAACATTCCAAAGCCAGATTAATATGCCGATTATAAATCCTGATACTGGAAACCCTATTGGTGCAATGACTGTTGGAATCAATCTGGAAATGCTTCAATAATAAATGCAAAGAACGCTTACGATGTCTCAGAGTCCTCAGCCAAAATCCAGCAAAAAAAAGAATGCAAAAACCATTGGTTTTCAGATTGCCCAGATTTTATCTCTTGGAATCGCCATTGGTTTCATTGCCATTATTTCCTATCAAAGCGTGACACAGAAAAACCAGATACTATCAATATCCAGCGCACGTTACAGCGAAATCGCACAGCTTCTGGCCGCGCAAATGGGTGGGGGCGTCCGCTTTAAAAAAGCCGACTCACTTGAAAACACGTTTAAGTCATTTACGGATGCTGAGGACTCTCTTATTTCAAACATTTTCATTGCGAATGCAAGCTTTGAAACCATCGTCAATTTCAAAGACGAACGTCAGACGCTGGTCGAAAACAACGTTCTTGCCGACCTGATGAAACAGGCGGTATCAAGCGGCAAACTTATCACTTTGACAAAAGGTGCTCACTATATAACCGCCACGCCTATAACCTTCGGCAGTAATAATGACATAGTTGGCGCGATGGTCATGTCATGGGACAACACGACCTTCAATCTCGATACACGTAACAATATTATCATGAGCACAATTATTGCACTGTTATTTGCCATCGTTGTTACGGGCAGTATCATATACTTCATTAAGGTTCGGGTATCGGCCCCTATGAAAACACTGATCGACTCTATGCTTTCATTATCCGAAGGACGGCATGATTTTCAGATAACGAGCCTTAACCGATCCGATGAACTCGGAATGATGGCAAGTGCCTTATCCGTCATGCGGGAAAATGATCTACGCCGTATTGATTTGGAAGAAAAGCGGAAAGATGAAAGCCTCAAAAAACTTCAAAAAGCTGAAAAAGTCAGTGATGCGATTACAATGTTTGAAAGCGTCATCACCGGTTTTACAGAGGACCTAAAAACATTTGCCGATGACTTATTAAAAACATCGTCGGACATTTCAGAGAAAGTCGACAATACAACCACACAAAGTAACGCTGTTTCCTCTGCTGCAGAAGAAGCATCCACCAGCGTTGGAACCGTTGCCGCCGCTTCAGAAGAAATGTCAGCATCTATTAACGAACTAAATAAGAATGTTGCTGAAACGGCAAAAACAGCACAATTATGTGCTAATTCTGCTGAGACATCACAGAAGAAGCTCGAAGACCTGAACAATGCAGTTAGTGAAATCGATGCCGTTATCCAAGCCATCAACGACGTAGCCGAACAGACAAACCTTCTGGCATTAAACGCAACCATTGAAGCTGCCCGTGCAGGCGAAGCTGGAAAGGGGTTCGCTGTTGTTGCGAATGAAGTCAAATCTCTTGCCGGACAAACTCATAAAATGACGGATGAAATTGCGGCAAAAGTTGAACATATTACACAAAGTTCGACAGAAACAATTAAATCAGTTACCACAATTTTGGAACAAATACAGTTGGTCGATGAAAAAACAGCTTTGTTCTCCGGCTCAATTGACCAGCAAAACACTGCAACGGTTGAAATCAGCCGAAATGCCCAGGAAGCTTCTGTTGGTACACGGGAAGTATCCAAAAGCATTGCCGGTATCAATCAATCCGCACAAGAAAGTAAAGCAATAGCTGAAACGCTTAAAGAATCAGCGGCAAAACTGAACACAAAAGCCGACGAATTCAGCGAACTTGTGAATGATTTCATTACCGAAGTTAGACAGGACGGATAATATCTACCTTAACTTTTCTTGAATCATCTGTATATGCAAACGCAGGTTATACAGTTCATCATGATATGACAGCGGTATGGACACCTGCTTCACTTCATTCTCAATAATGCGCAATTTGTCGCGCGCCTCGGCAAGCGCCTTTGCATCGTCATCATTGGCGTATGCCATATCTTCAATTTGTTTCAAATCCTTATACCAACGGTATATTTTCGACCGGATACGCCATTGATATGTTGGCGGCGCAATTTTGGCGAGCGGTATCATAACCCCGATCAACGGAATAAGCATAACCGTCAAACGGGCAATCATATCCGCCACCCAGAACGGTAAATACTGCTGTAAGAAACTCGGCCCGTTTTTGAAATATCGCCGCGCCTCCCACGACACCGGAAAGTCGATATAGGATAGCGTCGGAAATGCCCCCGTATCGGAAAACACGGTCGATTTATCGTGAATATGCATGGCACTGCCCAGAATCAGGGTTTTCAGCGCACTGTGAAAATCATTACGCGTCACCAGCATTGCCACTGGCGCAACCATTTCCACGTCTTCATTCGGTATATTTTTTTCAAGGTCAATAACGCCCTCCGGCAACACAACTTGCGATAAATAGGTAAACCGCTTCGCATAGGCCCGTGATCGCGGTAACGACAAAGCCTTCACATTGGGATGTCTTAATAAACCCTGCACGGTTCCGGAATGAAAGCCGCTGACAAAAAATGCCGCATCAATCTGCCCAACCTTAACGGCCTCGGCCGCCGTTTCCCCGTCCAGATTTAAAAACGATGTTGTGGTTTTATCGATGCCGTTGGCGTTCAGGATATCCGTCGCCACCTTAATGGTCCCGCTTCCCGAATTACCTACATTAACGCGGCGGGCTTTACCCTTCAAATCACGTAAGCTTTCAACCCCTTTATTTACATTTACGAATATCCATAACGGTTCGTAATACAGGCTGGCCAGCGCCTCGATATGTTTGTTATTTACATCATTCACCAAACCGCTTTGAACAAAGGCGACATCGACCTCCCCCTTCATGAGCAATTCGATATTCTCCATCGATCCTTTGGTTTTGATGATATTAAGCGTCATTTTTTGCTCTGCGAGGTCCGCCTTATACTTCTGCGCGACTTGATAATACATACCGGCGTCCGAACCGGTGGCGATGGTCATATTGCTTGGCGGTGGCGGCTCGATAAACTTCGACGCGAACCAGAATGAGGCAATCACAATCAGGGCAATCAGACCATAAGTTTTAATAAATTCAGGGATTTGTATTTTCATATCCGTCAATCCAGTGTGTTAGTCCAGTGATTTGAAAGATATAATTATCTTTCAAATTGTACCGAGCGACCGCGAGGCGGCCATAAGGCCGAAAGCCAAACGAGCCGCAGGCGAGTACCGGCGATTGAGGATGAATAAAAAACACCTGTTTTTTATTCATATATCGATATGACTTTACTTCAGGCGAATTTATTTGCAACTGCTTATACTGAAATCTTGCTTTTTTGAAACAGAGTGGTTAAAACACAATATTCCGCTAAAAATGTGGGCGGTTAGCTCAGCGGGAGAGCACTTGCTCGACACGCAAGGGGTCACTGGTTCGATCCCAGTACCGCCCACCACTTTTTCCTTCAGGCGCAGGTGGTAGTAAAAATGTCCAAAATTCTGAAACGTGCACGTCCCGATATTGTTGCCATGACGGCGTATAGCTCCGCGCGGTCCCTTATGGCCGCGGACCCCGAAATGGTATTCTTAGACGCGAATGAATGCCCGTATGAACCCGTACCCGGCGTGCAAGGGTATTCCCGTTACGCAAACCAGCAACCGGATGATGTCGTCTTGCCACTCGCCAATTTATACGGCGTGGCCACAAAGAATATTGTTGTCACACGCGGCGCGGATGAAGCCATCGACATTCTGGTCCGGTGTTTCTGTGAACCGGGCGAAGATAACATTCTGGTCTGCCCACCCACATTTGCCATGTACGGAATGTCGGCACAGATTAACAAAACCGATGTGAAGAGGGTTCCGTTAAACCCGGACATGCAGCTTGATGTTGACGGTATAAAAAGCGCGGCGGATGAGAACACAAAAATCATCTTTATATGCTCCCCCAACAATCCGACCGGCAATTTAATGAAGGCGGATGATATACTCGGCCTATGCGCCCATTTTGATGGTAAGGCGATTGTAGCAGTTGATGAAACCTACCTAGAATATACGGAAGCCGAAAGCCTGAGCACTCATATAGAAGACCACGACAATCTGCTTATTTTCCGTACCACATCAAAGGCTTACGCGACCGCCGGCATTCGTTTCGGCGCGGCCATTGCACGCACAGATATTATTGAATTGATGCGTAAGGTTCTTCCGCCATACCCAATCCCCGCGCCAACCATTCACGCGATGAAAACCATTTTATCGGACAAAAATGTGAAGCGGTTGCAGGAACGGCAAAAAGATATTGTATCCCGCCGCGACCGTGTAATTGAGGCATTGAACACAAGTCAGGAAGTCGAAAAAACATTCCCGACCGATGCCAATTTTGTATTGGTAAAATTCAAGGATGCGCAGACGGTAAAACAACGATTGAAAGACCACAAAATTATTGTACGTGATATGTCGCATAATCCGGGTCTGGAAAATTGCATCCGTATAAGCATCGGCTCCGACGATGATATGAACATGATGATGGATGTGATTAACGGAAACATCACAAACCGCGCGGCCACGCAGCGCATTGCCACCATCACGCGCACTACAAAGGAAACGGCCATTTCGGTGACCGTGAACCTTGATAAACCATCCCCCATGTCCATCAGCACCGGATTGGGATTTTATGATCACATGCTGGACCAGATCGCCAAACACGGCGGCATAGGGATGCAAGTTGAATGCGACGGCGATATCGAGATTGATAGCCACCATACGATCGAGGACTGCGCCATTGCCCTTGGCCAAGCCCTGTCCGAGGCCCTGGGTGATAAAGTCGGCGTGGCCCGTTACGGCGCACATGTGCCCATGGACGAATCTTTGGCACATGTATCACTCGATTTAAGCGGCCGCCCGTATCTGGTGTTCAAAGGGGAGTTTCCCGAGCGTTTGGTCGGCGAAATGCCAACCGATATGGTTGAGCATTTCTTTAAATCCCTATCCGATCAATTAAAAGCCACCGTGCATATCGAGGTATCCGGCAATAACACACATCACATGGTTGAGGCGTGTTTTAAGGGCTTCGCCCGCGCATTGAAACAGGCCATTGCGATCGAGGGCGATAGTCTACCGTCCACAAAAGGGAGCCTATAACATGACATCTGATATGTTGCCGTATGATGACTTCCTCACGCTTGGCAACCATATGGCGGATGAGGCCGGAAAAGTCGCGCGCCAGTATTTCCGGCAAGATTTTGACATTGAAACAAAAATGGATAGCAGCCCCGTTACG
>JAUICS010000422.1 GCA_030427765.1 Alphaproteobacteria bacterium | reverse complement strand
ATGGCGGGCAGGCTGTGGCGCTAACGTACCACAATGACGAGGGCGAGATTGAAGTCCTGAGAATTACAAATATCGAAGAAAATTATTTGCGTGGCAAACATATTCATGCCCCAATAAGCGTGGAAGATCATCAAGGCATACATATATCACGCTGTGAACCCATTGTATCTATAGGTGAATTAGAAATGTATGGAATCATAAGCAAACCCGAGGAAGATCTTTTACGCGATACAATGAAGGCACATTTATACAATGATGGCTTTCACTTTGCAGACGCAGAAGGCAATACGGTTTTTACGAGGAGCGGGGACATGAAAGTTGCTGATCCCGGTGCAGTAATAACTCTTGACGCACGCTTAGAGGAGATAGAAGAGTTTCGACTTACTGGTCATGGTGCGTTAGGGGCCGCAGAAAGCGACCTAGCCGAAACGCAAAAACGTGCATATTACGAGACACTACGAGCTGCCAGCACACCCACATATCCCGCATTCATAAATTAGTGTACATATTTGTGCATTGCGTATAGATAATTCCCCAAAACGGAATATAGTCATCGAATGCTTATAGGTGTTCCAAAAGAAATAAAGACACATGAATATCGTGTCGGCCTCGTACCGTCATCCGTTAGGGAGATCGTAGCGCACGGCCACAAAGTATTGGTTGAAACAAACGCGGGCGCGGCCATCAATTTTTCGGATGATGATTACCGCAACGCCGGTGCGGACATTTCGGACGATGCCAAAACGATTTTTGACAAGGCCGATATGATTGTGAAGGTTAAAGAACCGCAAGCGGCAGAATATGGCATGCTTCGCGAAGATCAAATTCTCTTTACTTATCTTCATCTTGCCGCCGACAAGCCCCAGGCAGAAGGGCTAATGAATTCCGGCTGTGTCGCCATTGCGTATGAGACGGTTACAGACAACCATGGCGGCCTGCCATTACTTGCACCAATGAGTGAGATTGCCGGACGCCTGTCCGTTCAGGTTGGCGCGTATTTCATGCAAAAACACTGTGGCGGTCTTGGGAAACTGATCACCGGTGTTCCCGGCGTAGCCGCATCCCGCGTTCTGGTTATCGGCGGCGGCGTATCCGGTTTCAATGCTGCACGTATGGCGGCCGGTATGGAATCGCAAGTGCGTATTCTCGAGCGTAACCCGGACCGTATGCGTTTCCTTGACAATCACTTCGCCGGAAAGGTAGAGGTTCTATTTTCCAACACAGATACTCTTGAACGTCTTGTACAGGATGCCGACATCATTATCGGCGCAGTTCTTATTCCGGGTGCGGCGGCACCGAAACTTATTAAGCGCGAGATGTTTAAAACCATGCAACCGGGAACGGTCCTCGTTGATATTTCGATCGATCAGGGCGGATGCTTTGAAACAAGTAAGCCTACAACACATGCCGATCCAGTATATGATGTTGACGGAATACTGCATTACTGTGTTGCCAATATGCCTGGTGCGGTTCCGCATACATCTGCCTTACACCTGAACAATGCAATCTTGCCATATGTTCTTCAAATTGCGGACAAGGGATGGAAACAGGCGCTTGATGACAATGAGCATCTTGCGCGTGGATTAA
>JAUICS010000055.1 GCA_030427765.1 Alphaproteobacteria bacterium | reverse complement strand
TCGGGGCTGAATTCGTTGACAACATGATTAACGGTCAGTGGGAATCCCACCGTTCAACCTTCACCTGGGAAGATGGAACGGTCGGACAAATTTCAGACGTTTGGTTCGAAACGGAATGAGCTCCGAAAAAAACTACGATGGACTAAAAATACTCGTGGCTGCGCTTGCGGCCACGGCAACTGTTGCAACCGCTGCGCCGGTATAAAACTGCGGCAAATATCCAAACATCATGCCATCCAAAAATGTATCTTGTTTGGCATCCGGGTCTGGTTCAGCGCCGTTAACGCAATGAGCCAGAATTGCAGTGACACTTGTAATGGAACTCCCCAGCATCATAGATATAGACGCAATCGCGGCAGATAATACCATTTCTGATTGTTGCATCAGTTCCGGTGCATCAGAAAAATCTGCACTGTAAGCAATGCCTAGTCCTATACCAACCGCGGCTACGGCGGATGTAAACATACCGGTTAGGAAACCGCGGCGAAAAGACTGCGATGACCATGAATCGCTTATGGTTTGGAACTGTTGCCCAAGCGTTGGGACATCTTTTGGATCAAATTCGAACATAACACACCTTATTTTTTTATTATTCATAGAACGCGCATCGAATTATGTCAATTTATTTCTGTTATAACCGTGTTATCTTTTTCTCTTCACTGCGTTTGTAAACGTAAATGCCAAGGACGGATAAACCGATTGTCCAGATCAATCCCATAGATTCCATGGCCGTAATGATCTGCCCTGAAACGGATGTTTTGAATACGATAACGTAGGCGAGTGCAAGCATTTGCGCCGTCCATGTCAGGGCCATCAAATACCCGAAAGTGGGACGCATACGCCTTACATACGGGTCTTCGGACATGACCTCCGCACGCAGACTTTTATTGATTTCTTTCAATGCGGTTTTATGGTCTGCACTTTCCAATTGTTCAAGCGTTTCGATATGTCGGTTGGCTTCTTTTAAATCATCAAGCGAGATATCGTTTTTATCGAGGGCTGTTTTCAAATCCTTCAATGAATGGGATGCGGTTTCGGCAACGGGATGGTTAATTTTTTCGAGTGTGCCGGACAGAACATCAACCAATAATGGAATACCAATTTTGGCGAGAAGGGCAGGGATCATTTATGCCTCCACCAATTTGTAGAATATGTGATTACCGATCACTGTGACGGGTTTGTTATTCTTGCTCCAGAACGGGGATATTCCGGCGGCATGGTAATGTGTTGCGCCGCGCGTAATATCGGTCAAAACATTATGAACCGCACGCCGCGCAATCCGCATGGCCGTGTTGAATTCTAGATTTGTCTGGTCAATGTCCAGAATGACTTTGAAATTCGGGTCGGATTTGTTCCAGCAGCTGAACTGATAAGGTTTCTGACATACATCTATAATGTCCTTACCCCACCAGTAACCGGCCATTTTACGGGCGATTTTTACGCGGTTGAGAATAACACAGGCAACGGCCTGCATCCCTGTGGAACCCTCACCGCGCGCCTCACCCCAAATTGTGCGCGCCAGAACATCGATGGACAGTTCATCATAATAGGATTTTCGTGTGTCGGCGTTATCGCCGCTATCATCGCCGCTATCATCTCTGGGGGGTGGCGGGGGTGGGCAGTGCGGCATTAATGATGGTTTCACCTTAGATGTATCCATGGGCATTCCTTTGTTGTTAATGGTTGGGTGGTTATGGTTTTTTAGACTCGGCGGATAAGGCTTCTGTTTTTAATGCGGTCGTATCCAGTTTTGCTTCGATACGGAGCAAGTGTGCAATCACACGTGTTTCCAGTTCCTTCACATCGTTTCTGGCCGCGTAAATTTTTGATACTTCGAGCTTATGTGACGCGATGCTTTCCCGAAGTTGGCTGGTGCGTGTGTCTAGAATAGACACTAAATGCCGGATACGATCTTCAAGCTCGGTTCGAATTTTAAACATGAACCATGCCAGTCCGCCGATAACCGGAATGTCGATAGCCGCAATCCATGTTACTAAATCATTTTCAAACATATTATACCTCGAATTCTGTGTGGGCTTTGTGTGTTTGTGAACCGGCGGTCCAGTTCGCTTTCATTGAAATAAGTGACGATGATGTTATGCGAACCGGTTCGGATAATATGGCACCGGCCATGGCATCCAGACCGTCATCACGTGACTGTGATCGTCCCGGTTTCCATTCCCGCATTTCGGTCATGAAGGGCGTGCGTAAAATGTCTTCGTGAAGATGCAGGGCCTGCGCCGCCAATATGGCATCAAAGGCTTCGATGATGCGCTGGTCTTTGGGTTTGTTGCTGCTGGCCTCCTTAACCGCGCAACTTATGTTCGCGGACCGTAATTCACGGCGTAAAATTCCCGGTAAAAAACGACCAATGCCGTTTATTTCAATTGTCAGGGACGGTACATAATGGCGCTGGATAAACGCAGCGATTTGGCGGCATTGGTATGTGGCCTCGTCATCCTGTGACGTGTGTTGTTCGTGCGGATCGATGTATAGAAGATCATGCGCCCAATACCCGCCATTTGCGTCTGAAAAAATAACGGCAACAACGCTTCGGTCGGAAGTGACACGGCCAAATGACGGGTCCCACCAGGCACTGGCCGATACCATCTTTATGCCGCCGATGGTCAGGACGGGTTTGCTATGCGCCTCTGAATATTCAATGTTGTCTCGATAGAATTTCAGGTTTTCCGGGTCCAGTCGCCCTTCGGCAATATTAACGGGGCGTAGCATCATTTGGCTGGCAAACTTGTTTGGTCCGGTGCTTGTTTTAATGCGCTGGATTTCATCCATGTCAAAACGGTCTGGCCAATTTGAATGCCCCTTTTTATTTAGTAATGGGATTTCCAGCCGTTCATATCCATCCAGAAAGGGGTTGTCATCTTCCGCATTAAGCGGTGCTGTTGCCGCGTAAATCGAATAATACGTATGCGGCGTCCCCACATATAACTGCGTGCCTTTGGGAACCCGCACGAAATCCGTTTCGGATAATTTGTGTCTCAGGTCAGATCGTTTTTCGAACGTTGCGCATGTATTGGGTACTTCGACATCGTCACAAATAATGATGTCCGCACGGCTACCTGTAATGTTTGATGTTATGCCTTTTGCCATCATTGATGGATCGCGTAATTCCCGTTTCCGGTTTACGGTAAAGCGGTCATTGGCCCATTGATCGGCCTTATCTGGTTTCATATGTTTTGTGGCCGGGTGTTTCTCGATAATACGTTTTACATTCCGTACCATTTTCCGTGCCAGAATATAGTCGGCGGCCAACACCAATATGCGTAAATGCGAATGCCGGAACAAAAGCCAGGCCGCGAATAACCCCACCAATGTTGATTTTCCGCACGCACGGAACGCCATGAGCAGCAATCGACGTTTCTTGTGTGTCCATGCGTTTTCAAGCCATTCGGCAATGCGGAAATGTACGTCGGGTGTGGTTTGACCCTGCCTTTGATTCCATATAACAACGAACAAGGAAAAACAAATGTCTTTATCTTGTGATACGATCATGCATCATCCGTTTGTTGATTATTGCGGTAATTGTTTAATTCCGCTTCCGCGCATTGGAGCATCGTTTGCAGTTCCTTATAGGTTTGATCGTCGGAATTTTTTGTGTTTTGAAATGCCCATCCCGCGAGTTTGAGAAGCAGTTCAATATGCGCAATCGCAACTTTGCAGGCATTGTGATGTGCGGAAAATCCTTTTGAATCTTCCGGTATCTCGCCCGCTGAAAAACGGTGATAGGAATCGAGTGCCGTTTTCAATGCATCCGGCAAAAACTGAATGATCTGCTGACGTGTGTCGGCATGGATTTCTGACATGAAAATCTCCTGGCAGGGTGAAGGTGTTAGCAATTATTAGAATTTTGAAATGATGTGCCAGTTACTCCCGTCTGATACGACCGTTATGGCTTCGTATTGTGCGCTAAGTGGCTGGCTGTATTGATCGGGGCCGCTGCCGCCCTGTTCGGACACCGTTACAACATTCGAAGACCCATCGGTTTTTTTGATGGTGACAATGCGACCAGCGGCTTTTGCCGCGTTTGCCGGGGGCAGGCGGGCGGTTAATGCCCCGCCGAATGCAGATAACAGGTAAACATCCACCGTCAGATCAATATCGTAAGTTCCGGTTCCGTCATGATAACGTGTGTTACCCGCCATGCGGTTCGATGAAATGATGAACCATTCCGCGCCGTTTGAGAGGATGATGGCGTAATCGTTATATCCGCCAAGTTCCAGTGTGCGCTTGTCCGGGCCCAGTCCCGCACCGTCCTCCGTAATCGAAATCAGGTTCGATGAATTGTCGACCTTCTTGATCATGACGCAGACACCGGATGCATCACCGGCGGCCGGCAGGCGCATTTCAATCGCGCCGTTAATGGCACTCACGATATGCACGGAATGTGACAAATCCACCTCATGCAATCCTGCCGTGTCGATATATTCCGTATCGTAACTCATTAACGTGGCGGTCAGGTCGGTTATAGTGGTTTTGTTAAGCCTGTTTTTTGTCGGATAACCGGCATTCAGGGCAATATACTCCCCGCCCGATAAATCCCAAATGGCGGACCCGTTACTTGCAGAAAGAAGGTTAATAATGGTTGTTTCGATGGATCCGCTTTCCAGTTTGATATTCGGAACAACGTTAAAACTTTCTGCATAGGGATTGATCAGATGTGTTTTGTTTGCGTTAGCCCCGATAAGGAAACAGGCCTGCGCCGTGCCGTCGACATTAGCCTCGCAGTCGATAAAGGAATTGTTAAACGCACCATATTCAATGTAAAAACCGCTGCCGGAAATGGCTGCGCTTTTTGACTGGATACGTACGTCATGGAATTTGTTTGCGTTTGGCGTGTCGCCCGCACCGGTTTTGGTCAAGTGAACACCGTTCACGGACGGTTGTTCAATGAGCACACGGCTGAAATTATTCCAGTAACATGGATAGTTTGTATCGTCATAACCATCAAGTAATATCCCCGTTTTAGGTGCAATAATATGGATGTCTGTGATGGAATTTTGAACGCATGGACGCGTTAATCCGTAAAGATGTATACCGACATCGCCGCCTTCAATCCGGAAATTGCGGAGGGTAATGTAATCTTCAACCAGTTCAATGGCTGAAAACGTATCCGCATTGCATTTGATGATGGATGTTTGCCCGGCCCCGAACAATGATTGCTGTGTCGTCAGTCGCAGGGACGATGTTATCAAATATGTACCTTCGGGAATGTAAACGGAATCACTGGCGGCGATTGCCTGCTGAATGGCGAGGGTATCATCGGTCAATCCGTCCCCCGCCGCGCCAAAATCCTTTACTGATACAACATCGCCGAATTTATCACTGCTGGTTCTTGTTGTTGCGCCGGTTCCCGTTGCGGTATAATCCGGCGCTGCCATTGTTCCTTCCGCACTCACCGCCACGGGTTCGCCATCACCGTTAAAACCCAGAACTTTATTGGCGCGGGTTTTTTTGTCAGGAAGTGAAGTTGTTACGGCGCTTTCCGACAAATCATAATGCAGCATGGCACTTTGATCGCGGGCGACTTGCTGGATACTGGCGGCCAGATAATCAAGCTCCGTGTTGATCGCCACGGCTGAAAAATCACCGCCCTCTAGAAAATCGGTCAGACGTTCATAAGGCACTTGCCGTTTTAACGTTACGGCCTGGCCGCTTGTGGGTGCGGTGTCAAATGTCACACTGCCGCCATTTGTATTGCCGGAACCGGATACGGAAAATCCGCTGGATTGCAATGCGCCGTTCAGGAAAACCTGCAAATCCTCGGACGCAAAAATGGGAAACGGGTATTCGAATGCGGTTTGTTTTCCATTGGCTAGATAGCGGACAACGGGTTCCACATCCGGCATTTTAATATGCTCGGGCATACAGGTACTCCTTATAATAAAAATTGGATAATAAAAAAGCCGCTACTGGAGCGGCTTTATCTGGAAGAAAGAAACTATTTCTAAGGTGTAAGTGAGGAAAGCTCCATCATGCCGCTTGCAAAGCCAAATCCTAAGGCACCTGCTGTCATTCCTCTACCAACGGCTTCTAAAAACGAATTCTGTGGTGATAAATAATTAATGGCTGCGCCAACGGCCAGTGCAGCACCTGCTCCCACGGCGATTGCCGGAACGATACCGCCCAATGTGGCGGCTAAAAATACTGCTGATAATTTAACGGCAGTTCCGGCGGTAATGATACCTGTGATGCCTCCAGCTAATGTTTTCCTATTCATACGAAACCCCTTTTGTTTAAAATTATTAATGAATGATTAACGCATATATTATTGCAGGTTGTCGAATATGTCAATTAAATTCTCTTTAAAATAGAAAACACTAAATTAAAATAGGCTTTCAAGCTGTCTTTGTTGTGCCGCCTGTGTGGCCTCGAGAATATTTTTTTGCTTGTTACCGCTGACATTCAGATCAATGGCTTTTAGGCGGAGATTATCAAGCTTCTCGCGTTCTTTGCGTTCGTCCTCGGATTCTTCGAATAGGCCAAGAAGAACGGCCTCTGATGATCCGCCATCGCGGGAAACCCCGCTTGATCCAAATTGGGCGTTTTGACGGGCGACGGCGCGTTTTAATGCTGCTTTACGCTGGCTTTCAGCCTCTTCTGCGCTGGCAAGGACACGTGCCCGGTCTAGTTCCGCATCTTGTTTAAGTTGCCTGTTTTGTAATTTTTGCTGGGCCTTCAGCTGTGCCAATGCCAAATCCTGTGACGCACGAATGGCTTCACGTTGCTGTTGTTCCTGCGCCAATCCTTGTGCGAAGGGCACTACGCCGCTATTGAGCGCGCTTAATCCGGTCAGTACAAGTGACGCGGGTGATAATGATCCCATGTTATTTTCCTTTCAAATAGGTATAAAAAAAGCCGCTAAGTGAGCGGCTTTTTGTTTCAAAAATTTTGTAATGTCATCAAGGTGCAAAAGAATCATGGGTAAAAGCACCAGTCCATACTAGGCCAAATACTCCACCTATTCTTAATCCACTTGCAAATTTATCACCGAAAGTATCTGATTGCGTGAATTGCTTGGCGAGCGTTCCTGCAGCTATTGCCATGCCTGCACCTAGAACGGCGCCTGCGATTACACCACTTGCGGCTAGTCCGAATGTCATTGCAAGGCCTGCGCCTGCTGCTGTTAAGCCTACGCCGCTGAGTGCGCCAAGTGCCCATGAATTGAATGTATTTATGTCATCAGTATTTTGTTGTGTTTCGTCGCTCATTTTTTTACTCCGCCGTAAAGAATATTAATTTTTATTTAACATAATAAACTTACGGTGACATGTCAATAAAAAAACGTAATTAAAAATATAAAAAAAATTTATATAATTTAATTCGTTTTTCTAATCGTTTACCTTGAGCTCGGTCGTAACGGACAAAAGCGTGAAGGGGAGCGGTACATCCTGCTCGATCTTCCAAAGCGGTTTTGTGCCGTCAGCCTGCCAGCCAAGGGCGCGAACTCGTATATCCTCACTTACCAGTGGGGCGGGGGCATCAAGTATCTCATCCTCACCGAATTGACGTAAACTGACATCCTTCAGCCCACGACCAACATCCAGTTTTAATGCCGCCGTTTCTTT
>JAUICS010000054.1 GCA_030427765.1 Alphaproteobacteria bacterium | reverse complement strand
GTAATGATATTCTAGGTGGCGGTAATGGAACGGATACGCTTAACGGTGATCTTGGCAATGACAGATTGCTTGGTGGAAATGATTCCGATACGCTGAATGGCGGTGGCGGTATAGATCGACTTTATGGTCAAAACGGCGACGATATTGTAAACGGTGACGGCGGTAATGACTTTCTTTATGGAGATGCCGGGAACGATGAACTGAATGGCGGATATGGCAATGATGTTCTGCGCGGCGGATTAAACAATGACACGTTAACAGGCGGGGCTGGAAAAGATACGTTGTTTGGTGATCACGGCGTTGATACGTTCCGTTTTGTTGTCGAAGAAAACACATGGGATTATATAAAGGGGTTTAAATACAATCAGGACAAAATTGATATCACAGATATTCTCGGGGGATTTGATGCAGATCAGGATGCCATTAGCGATTTTGTAAAAGTAACCCACCGTAAGAATGATTTCCTCGTAAGAGTAAACAGGGACGGCGAGGGGAATGACTTCGAAACGATTGCCCTGGTTCAAACGAAAATCAACAAAGGCCTCGATGCCGAGGACCTTTATGATAACGGTACGTTAATCGCCTAAATTTTATTCAACGTCGAAAGTAATGCCCTGCGCTAGCGGAAGTTCGCGGGAATAGTTGATGGTGTTTGTCTGGCGGCGCATATACGCTTTCCATGCATCTGAACCGGATTCACGTCCGCCACCTGTTTCTTTTTCACCGCCGAAGGCACCGCCAATTTCTGCGCCGCTAGGTCCGATATTGACGTTTGCAATGCCGCAGTCCGATCCGGCCGCGGATAGGAAATATTCGGCCTCCCGCACATCGGTTGTGAAGATACAGGATGAAAGACCCTGAGGCACATCATTCTGCATGTGAATGGCGTCATCAAGGTCAGTGTATTTCATGACATAGAGGATAGGGCCGAATGTTTCGTGTTTCACAATGTCGGTTTGTGACGGCATTTCAACAAGGGCCGGCTGCGGGTAATATCCGTTTGCGTATTCATCTGTCAAAACGCGCTGTCCTCCGTGCACGGTGCCGCCATCGGCTTTTGCTTTCTCAAGGGCCTTTTCAACCGCGTCATAAGCCTGCGCATCAATCATTGGGCCAACAAGGACACCGTCCTCAAGCGGGTTGCCGATTTTGATGTTCTGGTAGATGGTTTTAAGGCGGTCAACAACCTTATCATAAATATCTTCGTGAACGATCAAACGGCGCAGGGAGGTGCAGCGTTGGCCGCATGTCCCGACAGCCGAGAATGTTGTTGCGCGGACAACCATTTCCAGATCGGCACTCGGCGCGATAATCATGGCATTGTTGCCGCCTAGTTCCAGAATGGATTTCCCGAAACGTTCCGCAACTTTTGGTCCGACAATGCGGCCCATGGCGGTGGAGCCGGTTGCACTTACAATCGGAACATCCTTGCTGTTTACAATCGTTTCGCCGATGTCACGACCGCCAATAAGAACCTGCAGCAGATTGTCTGGTGCATTTCCAAAACGTTCACATGCTTTTTCAAATATTTTAAGGCAGGCAAGGGCGGTAAGCGGTGTTTTTTCAGACGGTTTCCAGATGACAGGATCGCCGCACACAACGGCAAGGGCCGTGTTCCATGACCATACCGCGACAGGGAAGTTAAAGGCCGTTATGACGCCGCACGGGCCTACAGGGTGCCATGTCTCACGCATTGCGTGGCCGGGGCGTTCCGATGCGATAGTCAGGCCATAAAGCTGGCGCGACAAACCAACGGCAAAGTCACAAATGTCGATCATTTCTTGTACTTCGCCCAAACCTTCCTGATAAATCTTTCCGCATTCCAGCGTGACGAGTTTACCAAGGTTTTCTTTTTCCTTACGCAGTTCCTCACCCAGCAGGCGGATTAATTCCCCGCGCTGCGGTGCCGGAACACTACGCCATATTTTGAAACATTCCTGCGATTTTTTGATCGTGGCTTCGGCCTCCGCAACCGTGTTTTGACGCACACGTGCGATTAGGGAACCGTCAATTGGTGTGTGGACATCCAGAAGATCCGGTGCCTGTTGTTCTTGTTCAATTCCAAAGTTTGACAATATGGCGTTGTAAGACATTAGGCGACTTCTCCTTCTTTGTAATAATGGCCAAAACGGTTATCGAGGAAATCATCAAGATTGATTTGTTCCTGCTTCACAAATCCGCGTTGCGGAAGTTTTTCAGTGCGGATCAGATCAACAACGGCGCATGCCGAACCGGCGGTTGTGATCTGGATGGCACTGCGTTTTTTTCCGTGTAATTCTTTCGAGTATACTTTGGTAACATATGTTTCCTGCATCAGGTAATCGTCCTGATACCCTTTACATCCAACCCAGACAACGACAGTGTCCTGCGCCGTGGCCGGAATGGCATCTTCCATGATCTGGCAGAGGAGTTCCGGCTTCTCGCGAAGTTTCAGTTCGTTTAAAAGGACTTTCATAATGTCTAAATGGCCGGGATAACGGACGGACTTGTAATTTACGTTCTTGGCTTTGCCGTGCAGTGACTCGCACAATGTGCCAAGGCCGCCGGACGTGTTAAATGCCTCATAATGAACGCCGTCGATGGCGAATTGTTCGTAGGCATCAAGGGCCGGAATTTTGATCATTTCACCGTCAACAAGGGCGTTACACGGGTGGATATATTCGTTAACCAGACCGGCGGTGCTCCACGTCAGATTGTATTTAAGCGTGTTTGACGGGTATTTCGGAAGGGCACCCACACGCAGGCGTAGATCATCGATACGGTCATATTTTTGGGCAAGGGAATTTGCGGCAATGGAAATAAATCCCGGTGCAAGACCCGATTGCGGGATGAAGGCCGTGTCGGCATCATTTGCAACTTCGCGGACGAAGTCCGATGTGGCGACATCTTCGGTCAAATCAATGTAATGTGCCTTTCCCTTTTTCGCGGCAAGGGCAATGTTTTTTGTAAGCTGGAAGGGCAGGGCACTGAGCATAAAGTCAAAGCCGCTAGCAATTTTATCCAGTTCATTCTGGTTTGCGACATCAACGACTTGCGTTTCGACATCCAGTCCGTCAAGCCGTTTAAATGCATCTTTATTATTGTCGGATACGGTGACCTCATAATCACCTGTTTCGGATAGCATGGCGGCAAGCATTTCGCCAATTTTTCCAGACCCGAATACCATGACTTTTGATGTCATAATTGAAACCTCCTGATAATTTATTCTTATTCTTTGAAAATATTTTTATATGTCATGTAATCTGCAACCATATCGGGGCGCACGTCAAGTGCCGAGACAAGATTATGCAGTTCTTCTATATTTTTTTCGATACGATTGATTGTTGTTTCCTTTGCTTCCTGGACTTTGGCCTGCGTCATAATATTGGCTTCATCCGTAACTTTTGATGTCAATTCAACATACGCGGCGATAATTCCGCCGGGATTGGCCAGAATATCCGGCACGACAAATTTGCCGCCGGTATACAGAATATCATGCGCATCATCCGTTGTTGGGTTGTTTGCCCCTTCGATAATAAGTGGTGCTTTAATCTTCGCGGCGTTTTTATCGGTGATTGTGTCTTCGAGCGCACAGGGGAATAAAACATCCACATCCTGATACAATACATCCAGTGAATCGGATGATACGGCTTCACCCTCATTACGGAACAGGGCCGTGGCCTTGGTTAAATCCTGCGTAAACAATGCGTTGACCAGATCATCCGATGCACCGTCCTTGAAATGCCATGTTCCGCCATATTTCGGATCGGACAGGTAGGTTAGATTACCGCCGAATTCGTTAAAGTAATGAATGACGGCCGCGCCCATCGCGCCGCAACCTTGCACCGCGAACGTTGTCTCACTAATGTTACGGCCACTAAGATCCACAATTTTGCGTCCCGCCGCCGCAACGCCCAGACCGGCAATGCCCTGACGGTCATAATCCGTACCGCCCATATCAACCGGTTTGCCGGTGAAGCTTCGCGTGCTGCCGATCTCATCACACGCCCACTGCGCATTAAATGGTGGGCGGCCGCCAATGTCATAACCGAAGCCGCCGAATACGCCGCCGTGTTCATTTAAAATGCCTGCATCATGGACCAGACGCACAAAGCGGCGGTATTTTTGTTCGTAATCCGGTGCATCCGGGTCCGCATTTAATCCTGATTTTGCACCGCCGAGCGGCAGACCCGCCGCCGCATTTTTCTCCGCCATTGTGCGGGCCAGACGGCGAACATCCTCCAGTGATAATCCGGTTTTTATGCGCGTTCCGCCCTTGCCGCAACCACGCCCTTCGTTATCGAACGGGCCACCCTTGCAGATGCCGGTGTTCCAGACAACGACAAACCCCTCAACCCCCATGGAGGAATCACGCACGGTTAGCTCCAGCTCCGCATCCATACTCTGGAACCGTTTTGTCAGCTTGTTGAGTTCATCCAGAAAATCATCTTTTGATGTGTGTTGTGTGGCCGTATTGTCCGCGTGCTTTAGCATCTTTTGTCTTCCTATTCTCTTGTGATGGGAAGAATTATATACATCGCAATCCGCGCGTCTATATGCCCTGCACAAATTCGGTGATTTCATGGTAGACTGCTAAAGCATAAGGAGTGAAATAATGCATGATATTTTCAGATGTTTAACTTTTCGTACCTTGGCTCTGTTATTTATCCTTTTATTTCCTAAAACAGTTTTTGCAGTTACAGATTTTGAATTACTTACTCCTAATACTGAAAAATATAGGCAGCAACTCGAGCGTTTTTCAAAAGGTAAAACATTATCGGAAATGATATTTGGTTATGCAGACAAACACGATGCGGCCAGATACGAAACACTTTGCCGATATGTTATTACAGATTTTCTTGAAACAGAGATTGGAAAAGTTGAATTCAACCATCTTTTTAATCAAATAAAATCAGAAGAACACAAGCAAGATATAGAAAAATTAGAAAAAAATCTCAATGGCACAAACGACTGTATATCAAGATTTAAACTTTGGCTTCAGCATGATGACAAGTGGTATTTCAAGAGCCGTAAGCTTGAAATAGAGATAAGAACGAAAAACAATGAAAAATGGAAAAACCAGATTATTGATAGGGGAGCGAAATACAGAGACACCATAATCAATGGCACGGCTTTCTCCATTCCTCGCAAACACATTTGGTTCGGTTCCCGCGAACGTGATTCTGTAGATGTCGCTGTCAATTTACGTTTTCATTTTCCCGGACTTGAGGATATACCGGATCAGGAAAACCCATATGGAAAAAGAACAGATATTGCAGGTGTTTTATCTAATATTGGTGTGGTTAGAACATATCCTTGTATAAATTTCATGGATCGCAAGATGTGTACTCAAGATGCAAGTCAAACAGGCTTTTCTAGAAAATTTACTACGTGTAACCCTCATTACTTTGCTAACGTAAATGATAGTCGCCATTTGGGATTGTGGCGTAAAAAATGTGTTTACACATACAAACCTCCTAACGAAAAACGCGTATACAATGCGAAGCCTGTTTTTGATGATGACGTAGGCATGTGGCGGATTGGTCATGAAGGATATTACGAGGGTTCGATTGAATTTCCGGATTATTGGTTTGTGTGTCCAAAGATTCCTAAAAGCGAAGATAAAACACAGGAAAACACACGTGAAAGGTGTGATTCTGCATTTCGAGTAGATGAGAATACATATTTTTACTACAGCTACCCGCAAAGGATGTTCTGGGAACATCGGGAGCTTCAGAATGCCTTAAAACAAAAAATTCAAAGTTTTATTGTCGAAACGTATTAGAATTTAAAATTACGACTCAATCGGGAAGACGAAGACTTTTGAATGGTCGAGGCGGATGTCCTGAATCCGGTCACCGGCGTGGTCGAACTTGCCATTAACGCGGGCGTGGATGTGGTGGCCTGCGTCCTCACCAAATTCATTGCAAATATCCATGTGCACGAACGTTGCGTTTCTGAGAAGACGCACTTCTTTAATCAAGCCGTGGGAGTGGTCTTTTTCCTTTTCCGGACAATTCGGGTCGGGCATATGGGTTTCAAGCTGCAATGCCTCCGGACGGAAAATGATTTGCACTTTTTGGCCGTCCTCAAAATCCTGTGCCGGAATGGTGCCGAGGCATGTGTTGATCACATCGCCCTCAACCGTGCCGGCGCACTGGTTGACCGCGCCGAACAGACTGGCAACAAAATCATCTTTCGGTTTTGTATACAGGTCGATTGGCGTTCCAATCTGATGCATACGGCCGTCTTTCATGATCGCCATACGGTCGCTCATAAACATGGCTTCCTCCGGATCGTGTGTCACCATTAATGCGGCCACGCCGGATTCTTTAATGATATGCAGAACGTCATCACGCAGGTTTTCGCGTAAATAGATATCCTGCGACGCAAATGGTTCATCCAACAGGATCAGCGATGGCTCCGGCGCAAGGGCGCGTGCGAGCGCAAGGCGTTGTTTCTGGCCGCCGGATAATTCATGCGGGTATTTTGATGCGTGATCGGACAGGCCAACCATATCAAGATATTTCTCAATACGGGCCGTTTTGTCACTGCGGCGCAGCCCGTTCAGGCCGAATGCAATATTCTGTGACACCGTCATGTGCGGGAACAGGGCAAGGTCCTGAAACACCATACCGATATGTTTGTTGGCGTTGGCAATATCGATTGTGCCGGATTGCGATTTTAAAAGTCCGGCAATAAGACGTAATAAAGTCGTCTTGCCGCATCCCGATGGCCCGAGAAGGCAGAAAAATTCACCTTTCTTCACCGAAAACGATACGTCATGGACCCCGTGATCCGTACCGGCATAACGGTAGGTCAGCGCATTCACGTGCATGATGTCCGAATCATCTGTAATGATGGCGGAGGCGTCTGTTTTACCGAAGTATCTATCGTGAATGTGTTTGAACATAGAAATTTTATATAGCATCGCGTCATAAAATGCAATTGCGAGTTATTATCATAGATGATAATGAGGTGTTTATATACTAACTTTTTTAGACAAAGGGATTATTATGTTTAAAGGTTTCATGACCGTTTTAACACTATCGGCGGCGTTTCTTGGGTTTACCCCTGCAATGGCGGCTGATGAAAACGTACTGCACATATATTCATCACGTCATTATGATACGGATGAACAATTCTATGAAAACTTCACAAACGCCACCGGTATTGAGGTAAAACGCGTAGACGGTAAGGGCGATGAGCTTATTACACGTTTGCAGCAGGAGGGCGAGCAAAGCCCGGCAGCTTTGTTTATCACCGTGGATGCCGGACGTCTATGGCGTGCGGAGCAGGCGGATTTGTTTGAACCGATCCATTCCGATGTGCTGGATACCGCCATTCCCGAGCGTAATAGTTACTACTTGCTAGCGGCACAAACCGAGGGCCAATCACTGCGCGCCAGACTGTTCGAGGAATGGTTAAAAGATGCTTTCAAATAAATAAAAACCAACCCACCCTCGCTGCTCTTATCGGCGGAGAGAGTTTTTATGGGTGATTAAAACCCAGCGATGACTTCTTCAATCACCTGCGCAATCACCTCGATATCCTCAGGGCCAAAAGTCAGCGGTAAGCGCATATCCAAGGTGTTAGACAGAATCGCCAGCG
>JAUICS010000053.1 GCA_030427765.1 Alphaproteobacteria bacterium | reverse complement strand
GATACAAATCTATCTGACGGCAATGCCGGACGCTCATACATTTCACCGTCTTCACCCGGACCGTCCATAACGGTGTATTGTGATGCAATCGCCTTCACTTCCGCTTCGTTATAGCCGATTTCACTCAGATTACGGTAATAAATATGTCTCATACTATGGCACGTGGCACATACTTGTTTATACACCTGAAAACCACGCTGAAGCGAAGCCTTGTCATAGACACCAAACATACCGCTAAACGACCAGTCCTGTGCATGTGGATGTTTTGCTTCGCCTGCGGCATGCACACCATGTGAAGACAACAAAATTACTGCGGCGAGAACGTATGCAACAAAACGAGTTATCATTTGGCTTCTCCCGCATTTTTTGATTTTTTTGAGTCCAGAACGGCCTGATGAATACTCGGCGGCATACGAAGCGGTTTTTCATACCGGCTTAGCAAAGGGACGATTACAAGGAAAAATGCAAAATAATAGAGCGTCGCGATTTTTCCAAGCGTCACATATGGCTGAACCGCCAATTGCGATCCAACATATCCAAGAACAAACAAGGACAACACAAGCAGGATCAGAGCAATTCTGTATAAAGGTCTATACTTCGCACTTTTTACCGGATGTGTATCCAGCCATGGAAGCACGGCAAGAATACCGACAGAACCAACCAATGCCAGAACACCGCCCAGTTTAGAAGATATAATTGTCATATCCGTAAACGGAATACCGATATTGAAATCGACGGCCTTCAAAATCGCATAAAACGGCAGGAAGTACCATTCCGGCACAATATGCGGCGGTGTCACCATTGGGTCATAAGGCACAAAATGGTCTGCGTGCGCGAACAAATTAGGCGCAAAAAATGCTACACCGAAAAAGAAACCTAGGAAAACAGTCAGCCCAAACACATCTTTCATCGTGTAATATGGGTGGAAAGGAATGGTGTCTTGGGGGCCCTTCGGTTCAATCCCTGTGGGATTATTAGATCCGGTAACGTGCAACGCCCAAACATGAAGGAATACAACGGCGCAGATTACAAACGGCAGCAAGAAATGCAGTGCGAAGAAACGGTTCAGGGTCGGGTTATCAACTGTGAACCCGCCAAGAAGCCATGTATGCATACTTTCTCCGACAAATGGGATGGCCGTCACAAACCCGGCAATAACCGTTGCCCCCCAACCTGACATTTGACTCCACGGCAATGTATACCCCATGAACGCAGTGGCCATCATAAGGAACAAAATAATCACACCCAGAATCCATAATAATTCACGTGGTTTTTTATATGATCCGTAATACATACCACGGAAAATATGAATATAAACGGCTATGAAGAAGAAGCTGGCACCGTTCATATGGATGTTTCGAAGTGCCCAGCCATTATTCACATTACGCATAATATGTTCAATACTATCAAACGCCTTGTCCGCATGCGGCGTATATTGCATCGCCAACAAAACACCTGTGATAATCATTGTAACCAACATGAACATGGCAATCGCGCCAAAATTCCAAAAATAATTGAAGTTTTTCGGCACAGGAAACGAACCGTATTCCCGGCTCATCAACGTAAAGACCGGCAAGCGTTCGTCGACCCAGTCAATTACCTTGTTATCAAATTTTATGCGTTCTCCTGATCCCATGATCTACTCTATCCTTTGATTTTATATCAACCTAATAAACGTGTTTGTCTTTAACCGATTTTAATTGTGGTATCCGAAATAAATTCGAACGGCGGTACCGTCAGATTTTTCGGGGCAGGTCCTTTCCGAATACGGCCGGATGTATCATAATGCGATCCGTGACATGGACAGAACCACCCACCAAAATCACCTTTTGAATCGGCCTCTTTCTGACCCAGCGGCACACAACCGAGATGCGTACATACGCCTACCATAACAAGCCATTGCGGTTTATCTTCCAATACGCGTTCTGAATCGTCTTGTTTATCACGAAGTCCGCTTATGTCGACGGCCTTGGCATCTTCAATTTCTTTCTTCGTGCGGTGACGAATAAAAACCGGCTGGCCACGCCATTTGATTGTGATGGCCTGCCCTTCCTGGACCGCACCAACATCGACTTCTGTCGTTGCGAGAGCCAGCGTGTCCGCGGCCGGATTCATAGAATCAATAAACGGCCATAACGCACGTGCCGTTCCAATTGCGCCAACCGCGCCTGCCGTTAAAAACAGAAAATCGCGGCGTGTTTCATCATGTTCTTTAGATTTCTTGTCCGTTTTGGCTTTACCCATAGTCACATCGTTCTTTGTTGTTTAAATGTGCAATAAACAAAAAAATTGATTATTACAATACTATAAATACAAAACCTTCCACATGTGGAAGCTAAAAAATGGCTGGTCCAATGATTATCAAGATGTTTATATCATGGCCATTAGGATTTAATAACCCCGATATCAACGCGTAAAAGAATACACCAGAATCCCAAACGATAAAACGAATAATCGCCCGGAAAACAATATGAATAATTCAGACGTACATATCACGTTGGCACTTTACGAACCTGACATCCCGCAGAATGTCGGTGCGGCCATGCGTTTGACCGCGTGTCTTGGAATGCCCTTACATATCATTGAACCATGCGGCTTCCCATGGAATACAAAAAAGATAAAGCAATCTGGCATGGATTATATGACTTTGGTCAATTACGAACGTTTTGACAGTTGGCAGGATTATCGTAACCATACAAATGAAAACAAACGACGTATTATATTAATGACCACAAAAACAGATATGCCGTACACATCTTTCAAATTCCATAAAAACGATGTATTACTGGCAGGACGTGAAAGTGCGGGCGTGCCGGACATTGTATCCGGGCAGGTAGATGGATGCGTAGCCATTCCTATGCATAAGGATGCACGTTCCCTGAATGTCATTAATGCCAGTGCCATGATACTTGGTGAGGCGTTACGTCAGGTAAACACATAAAGGTAGACACATGTTGCAGGCAAAAAATCAGGCAAAAAACCAGGCCAAGAATACAGACCAAAACACACCGGAAGATCAACGCAACATTGCCGCAGACTGGTTTATATCGTTGCGTGACCAGATTTGTCAGGAATTTGAAAATCTGGAAGATGAGCTTGCGTCCGGTCCAAAGGACGATATACAAGCCGGGCGTTTTGAAATAACGCCATGGTCCAAAGAAGATGACCCGAAAAGCACATTAATGGGCGGCGGCGAGATGGGTATTATGCGTGGCCGCGTGTTTGAAAAGGTTGGCGTCAATATCTCCATCGTACATGGCGTATTTTCCGAACAATTCCGCAAAGACATTCCGGGCGGGGAAGATAGTAATGGTGATTTCTGGGCGGCGGGAATATCCCTGGTGGCCCATATGCAGAACCCGCATGTACCGGCCGTACATATGAACACACGTCACATCATCACATCAAAGTCATGGTTTGGCGGCGGTGCGGATTTAACGCCAATGTTTTTCGAAAACCATAGACAGGATGGTGAGGATTTTCACGCCGCATTCAAAACATGCTGCGATAAACACGACCCCGAATATTATCCTAAATTCAAAAAATGGTGTGATGACTATTTTTACCTGCCGCACCGCGATGAGCCACGCGGTCTTGGCGGAATTTTCTATGATTATCTGGACACCGGATCATGGGAGAATGATTTTGCCTTCACGCAGGATGTTGGGAAAACATTTCTGGACATTTATCCGCAGATCGTGCGCCGCCATATGAACAAAGACTGGTCGGATGCCGATAGGGAATTTCAACTTGAACGGCGCGGACGTTATGTGGAATTCAACTTGCTTTATGACCGCGGAACAAAATTTGGCCTACAAACCGGCGGAAACACGGAAGCCATTTTGATGTCCATGCCGCCCGAAGCCAAATGGCCGTAATAACCGTACAGGTCTGATTTACGCGGTCTTCTTTTTCGCCGTCGTTTTCTTGGCCGTGGTCTTTTTGGCACCTTTGGCAGGTGCCTTTTTCGCCGGTTTATTTTCGGCGGCCTGCGCCAGCAATTCAACCGCGCGGTTCATACCAACGCTTAAAACATCGTCGCCTTTTGGTAATGACTTGAACTTACCTTGGTACTTCAAATAAGGGCCATAACGACCGATACCGGCCTCAATCGTATCGCCGGTTTCCGGATGTTTTCCGACAAGGCGCGGTAACGACAACAACTTGACGGCCGCGTTTAGATCAACATCCTCAACCCTTGTGCCGCGTGGAAGCCCCTGACGTTTTGGCTTTTCTTTCTTCTTGGCATCCTCTGGCAGATCAAGCTGGACATATGGACCGTACGGACCACGACGAAGTGTAATCAGGCGCCCTGTTTCCGGATCCTTTCCTAATTCCTTTGGCTCATTCGCCAAATTAGCGGCGGCGCCATCTTCGGCGGAATCCGTATCATTATCGTTTGGTGCAACAAGAGGTTTGGTAAACTTACAATCCGGATAATTGGAACATCCAATAAATGCACCAAACTTCCCGAGTTTTAGAGAGAGTTCACCGCCATCACAAGCCTGACAGACACGCGGGTCCTTGCCATCTTCTGTTTTCGGGAAGAAGTGCGGGCCAAGTTCTTCATTAAGGTGGTCAATCACTTGTGTGATTGTAAGTTCCTTCGTTTCCTCAACAACCTTGATAAACCCTGTCCAGAAATCCTTTAACGCATCTTTCCATCCGACGTGACCGGCAGAAATGGCATCCAATTCGTCTTCCATATTCGCCGTAAAATCATAATCGACATAACGCTCGAAGAATTTGATCAGGAATGTTGTTACGATACGTCCGCGGTCTTCTGGAATGAAACGGCGTTTATCAAGTCGCACATAATCCCGATCCTGCAATACCTGCAAAATACTGGCGTAGGTTGACGGGCGACCGATACCGAGCTCTTCCAGTTTTTTCACAAGAGAGGCTTCGGAAAAACGTGGCGGTGGCTGCGTGAAATGCTGCTCCGGCATAATATCGACCGTCTTTGTATTATCGCCCTGATTCAACGGCGGTAGACGTTTTTCATCATCGTCATCATCGGTATCGTCCTGCCCCTCTTGATAAAGGGTCAAGAAACCATCGAATGACACGGTTGTGCCGGTGGCACGCAAGACAACGTCATCCGTCCCGTCAGAAATAATCGCGGTCACCTGATTAAGCAGGGCCGTTGCCATTTGGGACGCAATTGTCCGTTTCCAGATAAGTGTATAAAGACGCAGCATCTGGTCATCAAGTGTGCGTGCCATCTTATCCGGCGTTAGGGACACATCGGTCGGGCGAATCGCTTCGTGTGCTTCCTGCGCATTCTTTGCTTTCGATTTATAAAGGCGCGGCTGCGGAGGAAGATAATTTTCACCATAATCACTGCCGATAACATTGCGGCATTCTTGAACCGCCTCCTCGGAAATATTCGTACCGTCCGTACGCATATACGTAATCAAACCAACCGTATCACCATCGATTTCAATACCTTCATACAGTTTCTGGGCAAGGCGCATTGTCTGGCTTGCACTAAAGCCAAGTTTACGTGCGGCCTCCTGCTGTAATGTCGATGTAATGAACGGCGGTGCCGGGTTACGCTTGATCTGCTTTGCCTCAACCGACTGTATCGACATATTCTTCGATTTAATACGATCGGCGGCGGCAGTTGCCTGCTCCTCGGTGTTAATATCGAATTTATCGAGCTTGTTTCCAGACAGATGCGTCAAACGTGCGGTAAATGGTGCCCCGTCCTTTGAATGCAAACGGGCGTGTACGGTCCAGTATTCCTCGGCCCGGAATTTTTCAATCTCGGCTTCGCGCTCACATATCAATCTAAGGGCAACAGATTGAACACGTCCGGCGGATTTTGATCCCGGCAGCTTACGCCACAAAATCGGCGACAGATTAAATCCGACAAGGTAATCCAGCGCACGGCGGGCCAGATACGCTTCAATCAAATGCTGGTCAAGCTCACGGGCGTTTTTGAAGGCGTTTTCAACGGCCTTCTTTGTAATTTCGGTAAATGTCACGCGGTGAAACTTCACATTTTCAGGAAGCTTCTTTTCTTTCAGAATTTCTTTTACGTGCCACGAAATGGCTTCCCCTTCTCTATCCGGGTCGGTTGCAAGATAAACGGCTTCGGCCTTTTTCGCTGCGGCGGCAATATCCTTTATGGTTTTTCCGGCACGGTCATTTAATTGCCATTCCATCGCAAAATCTTCATCGGGACGAACAGAGCCATCTTTTGCAAGCAAATCACGGACATGTCCGTAAGATGCAAGAACCTCGTATTTCGATCCCAAATATTTATTGATTGTTTTGGCCTTGGCCGGCGATTCAACAATGACAAGATTTTCTGCGCTCAATCTAAAACTCCCCACGAAAGCGTTTATATGTGTGTTTATTCATTCGGTGCATCAATCAGGTTTACCTTATTCCCACGGTGTCGTTGCAGGCGTCCTGCAAGTTCCAATTCCAGCAAAATAATCTGTATCTCACGTGATGATACATTACATGCTTCGATCAAATCATCAACCAAAATGGGGGAATAGGACAAATTGTCAAGCACAGTTTGCCTGTAGTCTTCTGCGATATCATCCTCAAATTCGTCTGCAATATCCTGTCCCGTAACGAAACGATTATCCTGCTCGATGGCCTTATCACGGAATTGTGGATCATCCGGATCGGCGTTATGGAACGGGCGTAAATTCTGGAGAATGTCATTTACATCCTGAACAAGGAACGCCCCGTCTTTTAGCAAACTGTTTGGCCCTTGTGCACGCGGATCACCCGGGAAACCCGGAACGGCAAAGACATCGCGTCCCTGCTCCCCCGCCAGCCGCGCGGTGATCAGTGAGCCGGAGCGTAAAGATGCCTCCACCACAAGCACGCCTGTGGAAAGGCTCGAAATTATACGGTTACGGCGAGGAAAATCCTGTGAACGGGGCTGCGCACCCATCGGATTTTCCGATACAACCGCCCCGACCTCGACAATCTGTTTGTATAACGCCTCATTCTCACGCGGATAAATCACATCTGGTCCGCCCGCCACAACGGCGATTGTTCCGCCCCTTGTTCCGGCGGCAATGGCACCGGTATGTGCATGCGTATCAATCCCGCGCGCCAAACCGGATACGACAATCAGATCGGCCTGCGCACATTCCGTTGCAATTTTTTCGGCAAACCGTTTTCCGTTCAGGGACGCGTTTCTGGCCCCGACAATACCTAAACCGTTTCGTGTCAATAAATGCGGATGACCAAAGACCGTTATAACCGGCGGCGCATCCTCAATGGCACTGAGTTCAAGCGGGTATTGTTCATCCATGCAAGTAATCAGCGTGCCGCCCGCCTTCACAATTGCATTATATTCATCCTCAACCACCGACATTGGTGGTGGTGTGATTGGCGTTTTTCGACCGCCGCGTCGTGATAATTCCGGAATGGCGGCCAAAACACGTTCCGCCGTTTTATATCGTTCCATTAATTTAAAAAACGTAATCGGCCCAATTGACGGTGTTCGCGCAAGACGCAGCATATGTAGATTTTCTTGTTCCGTAAGGCGTATTTTCGGTAATTGCCGCATTATCATTTACCGTCCTTTGTATTCTCTTTATTGCCTGATCTCTGACCAATTCGTGATTCCGTA
>JAUICS010000421.1 GCA_030427765.1 Alphaproteobacteria bacterium | reverse complement strand
AACCTTATGTTTCAACCGTATTCTGGAGAATTTTCAAATCGCGCAAAATTGCGGCGTTGATTATTTTGCCGACCGGTTGCATCTGGAACGCCTTTCCGAAGTTAAAAAAAGCTATTTTCTCGCCGGTTTCCCGGATTTCTATTTTCTGGATAGTCAGCAAGAAGCCATTAATGAGTTACTCGATTCATTAAAAAAAGGTGCGGAAACCGATACGCATGTAATCAAATCGGAATTGTTGAGCGAGGCCGTACAGAAGGCATACAGGCTTATTGTCGATCATTCAACTATTTCACCGCAGGAAAAGGATTTCTTTTCCACGTTGAAAACATTTTCTGCAGAATATAACGGACTGACGAATATGAACGTGTCCTTCTACTACGCCATCCGGAAGGAAGATACGCAGAAACACTACCTACAGGTCTGGAAAGCTGCGTTTTTAAGCTGTTTTCACAATGTGGAATTAAACGTTGAACCGGATTACTTATACCGATTTGGATTGCGTGAGAGGTCAAAAACCCTGCCGCCAATGGAATGGCGGAATATGATCATGGAAAATCTGGATGCGGAATTAGGAATTGCATCAAACGAAGATGTATTTGTCATTTCGGACGACCCGCGACGCGTGGAATTATCCGATAAAATGGGATACCCGCATTTTGATATTTCTGAAGACGGCAATACTCAGGATATTCTGGCCGCCATCAATATGTTCCTATTTGCTGAATTCGAAGAACGTGCAACCGGTTTTGGGAAGGCACCTGGATTTGCCACATGCAAATACGACACTCCGTCTATTTAGTTGTGTCATTAATCCAAAGGTTTACACATATCAACAGGCTTAATCCAGTCATCATATTCTGCCTCAGTCAAAAGACCTAACTCCACGCCGGCTTGTTTCAACGATGTACCATCGGCATATGCCTTTTTGGCAATCTTGGCGGCGTTATCATATCCGATGTGTGGGTTTAGCGCGGTAACCAGCATCAAACTATCATTCATAAGCTGTGCGATACGCGTCTCATTGGCCTCAATTCCAACAACGCAATTATCAGTAAAGCTGCGCGTGGCATCGGCCAGCAAGCGAATGGATTGCAACACGTTGTATATTATAACCGGCTTGAACACATTCAGCTCAAGATGTCCGTTGGAATTGGCAATAGAAACGGTTGTATGATTACCTATCACCTGTGCGCACACCATTGTCAACGCCTCACACTGTGTCGGGTTTACCTTGCCCGGCATGATTGATGAACCCGGTTCGTTCGCCGGCAGCACGATTTCGGCAAAACCGGAACGTGGGCCAGACCCCATAAGACGGATGTCATTTGCAATTTTCATTAACACTGTAGCATACCCGTTTAATGCGGCGGATAACGCCAGCAATGCATCGTGACTACCCAGTGCCTCAAACTTATTTGGCGCGGTCACAAATGGCAGGTCGGTCATATGCGCGACATTACGTGCAAATGCCTCATCAAATCCCTTCTTCGTATTGATACCGGTACCAACCGCCGTACCGCCCTGCGCCAATTCATAGACATCGTTTAATGACGCTTCGACACGTTCCATCGCCTTTTCAATTTGGTGACGGTAACCGGAAAATTCCTGACCGAGCGTGAG
>JAUICS010000052.1 GCA_030427765.1 Alphaproteobacteria bacterium | reverse complement strand
CAGATGGAATGTATTGCCTGCGGTTTATGTATTGATGCATGTGACAATGTCATGGATAAACTCGACTTAAAACGGGGTTTAATCCGTTACGATACCGAAAACCGCCTGGAGGATCTGGCACAGGGCAAAGAACCGCGTGCCCTTCGCTTCATCCGTCCGCGCACAATTTTATATGCTATTGTTCTCAGCCTGGTTGGCGGATTTATGATATTTACCCTTTTAAATCGTGCGCCGCTGGATATAACCGTCCTGCATGACCGCAATCCGTTATTTGTGAAGTTATCAAGCGGCGGATTCCGTAATGGTTATGAGCTCAAAATCCTCAACAAAACACATGAGGATCGTCATTACAAACTCGATGTAGCCGGATTAGACACCCCGATCATAACGGTTAAGGCAGCAGGCAACACCGAGGCAGAGGATTTATTCGTAAAGGCGGACACGGTTGGCCATTACCATTTGTTTGTTGAAACCGATATTGATGCGCAGAAACCCATTGATATAACATTTTCCCTGACAGACAGAGACACAGGTTATAAGACGGAGTATGAAAGCGTATTCATTACAAAACGAAAGACACAATAAATATGACGGCAAATATGGCAAGGGAATGCAAGGATAACAGAAACAAACGAGCCGGATTATGGTTTCTGGCGTCCATCATTCTATTTTTTATTACCTTTGCCAGCGTCGATGCATATTTCGTATACAAAGCCGTCTCTACGCATACCGGTGTGGTACGTGACAAAACATATGAACGTGGCATAAACTTCAACAAAAATATTGAACAAGCGCATATACAGAAAGCAGAAGGCTTTAAAGGTTCTGCACGATACAAGGATGGTGCACTTACATTCGCCTTGCTATCAAAGGATGATGCGCCGGTTGACAACGCGGTCGTAACCGCCTTTATTCAGCGCCCGTCACACACCGGTTATGATATGGAGTTGCCACTGGCCTACCAAGGTGACGGCATTTATACTGTCAATCTTGATTTGCCTTTAAACGGCCTTTGGAAAACATATATTGATTCAAAATGGGAACAGCAGCAAACGCAGAAACGGTATCAGACCAGCACGATGTTCGTCGTGAACTAGGCGGTTACAAATCCCTTGTCCGGCAAAACATCGATAACAAAAATGTGCTTTACCTGCATGTAACCGGTGTGCACTGTGCCGGATGTATTCAGAAGGTTGAATCCGCCGTCTACAAAAACAAGGATGTTGACCTGGCACGTTTGAATTTTTCGACTGGCCGCCTCAACATCATTTGGGACGGGTCACCCGATGTGGCCGATGACTTCGTCCATGATATTGAATCAATGGGATACGGTGTGCAGCCCTTTAACCCGGAGAGTGAAAAAAACGAAGACAGCCATCAAGATCGTTTTTTACTGCTATGCCTTGGCGTTGCCGCATTTGCGATAGGTAATATTATGCTGTTATCCCTCGGGTTATGGATCACAACCGCAGAAACAATGGGCGTTGCCACACGTAGTTTCATGCATTGGGTTGCCGCCATTATCGCCATACCTACTATCATATTTGCCGGCCGGCCATTTTTCTTTTCCGCGCTCAAGGCACTGCGTAACCGGCATACAAATATGGATGTCCCGATATCCCTGGCCTTAATTCTGGCAACGGGGATGAGTGTATTTGAACTGCTTCAAAACGGCGAGCATGTCTATTTCGACTCGGCGGTCATGTTGACATTCTTCCTGCTAATCGGACGATATCTCGATTTTCGCGCGCGGCGATCGGCCAAAAGGGCCGCCACAGATTTAATGCAAACCCTATCCGGTTTTGCCACTATCATTAACGGAGGCAAACACGAACGCATTCCCATTCGTGACGTGCGGGAGGGGATGATTGTATCCGTGTCCTCAGGTGAAAAATTTCCGGTGGACGGCACTATCCATGACGGAACAACAAGCGTCGACACATCCCTTGTCACTGGCGAAACCGTACCGCACAATTGCACCGCCGGTGATGCGGTCTATGCCGGAACACTAAACTTATCGGCCCCCATTAAGGTTCTGGTTTCCAAACGGGCCGATGATACGTTACTGGCTGACATTGTGCGTTTAATGGAAAAGGCCGAACAGGGGCAGGCGACGTATGTACGGCTCGCAGATAAAGCAGCGACGCTATACACGCCATTTGTACATTCATTGGCACTTATTGCATTTCTATTCTGGTTATTTATCGGACATATGGCTTGGCAGGACGCAATGATGATTGCCGTAACAGTCCTTATTATCACCTGCCCCTGTGCACTTGGTCTTGCCGTACCGGTGGTTCAGGTTCTTGGATCCGGCCTACTGATGAAACATGGGGTTCTGTTAAAATCCGGCGACGCACTTGAGAAACTGGCAAAAATCGATACGGTCTTTCTTGATAAAACCGGAACCCTAACCATCGGAAAACCGGCTTTGGTTGACCAATCCAACGAAGACACGATGCAACTGGCGGCATCATTGGCATCACATAGTAAACATCCGTTATCACAGGCCCTCGTAAACGCATATGGCGGCGGCGATTTATTAAACTTCACAGATATATCCGAAACACCCGGATATGGTTTGGAGGGCACGTATGACGGGCAAATATTCCGTCTGGGACAACACGAATGGGTACATACTAGTAAACCTTTAAACAATGATGACAAAGGTCAGACCATTTACTTCGCAAGTGATGACGGCAAAATCGCAGGGTCATATATATTTCAGGATGATCTGAAACACGACGCCGCCGCAGTGATAAAATCAATGCAGAATAGCGGACTAAAAACATGTCTGATTTCCGGTGATCATAACGCCGAGGTTGAACGTATTTCGGCGCAAGTAAACATCACGGATTATCATGCGGAAATGAAGCCGGACGAAAAATACACATTATTGGAAAACGCAAAGAAAGGCGGTTCCAATGTGCTGATGGTTGGAGACGGATTGAATGACGCCCCTGTTTTAATGGCGGCGGATATATCAATGGCCCCCGGAAGTGCAATTGATATGGCACAAAACGCGGCGGATATCGTCTTCATGGGAGATGGATTATCACAGGTCACGTTCACATATGATGTTGCAAGGAAAACGCAGTCCCTGATTTTACAAAACTTCGTCTTGGCCGCCATATACAACATGATTGCAATTCCATTCGCATTCATGGGGTACATAACCCCCTTCATTGCCGCATTGGCGATGTCAGGATCATCATTAATCGTCATCTTGAATTCGTTCCGTTTAAAATTTACAAGGAATCAGAGAACATGAACATACTTATGTACCTTATTCCCATTGCCGTTCTTCTTGGGTTGATTGGCCTTGTCGCCTTTATATGGACCCTAAAATCCAATCAATATGAGGATCTGGATGGCGCGGCCCATCGTATCCTATTGGATGATGACGAAGACGATTTAAAATAGGCGTTTAAAAATACAGGAAACCGCTCTACAGAATTGATAATTATCAATTCTGTCATAAAATATCTTTGCTACACTTTTCCAAAATTCAACAGGTTTTATAAAAGGAATGGATAAAATGACAAAAACACGAGTTTTAAAAGTTGCTTTGGCAACTGCGCTTCTGACAGGAAGCTTATCTCTACCCACATTCGCGCCTGCTTTGGCGGATGAAGGCATGGGTATATGGGATAAAGAACGTTGGCAATTCCGTCTGCGTGCGATTGGTATTCTGGCCGATGGTGACGGTATTGTTGAAAATACCACACTGGACACAGATGTTGATAACACAGTCACACCGGAAATTGATGTTACATACTTCTTCACAAAAAATGTGGCGGCCGAACTTATCGCGGCGACTGGTGAACATACTGTCGAAGCCGGCGGGAGTGATCTTGGCGACACATGGATTCTTCCTCCAACACTAACATTGCAATACCACTTCATGCCGGATGAAAAATTCAGCCCATATATCGGTGCTGGTGTGAACTACTCTTACTTCTACAGTGAAGACCCTGCCGCACCTAACACTGATCTAGAGGTTGATGGTGGTTTTGGTGCCGCCGTTCAGGCCGGTTTTGATTACTGGATCAACGACCATTGGGGCGTCAATGTTGACGTAAAATATGTTGATCTTGAAGTTGATGTGCATGTTAACAACAGCGCACTGAATGCACGTGACGTTGACCTAAATCCTTGGATTGTCGGCGCGGGTGTATCTTACAGATTCTAATGAATACAATTTAGGGGTATGCGATAACACATATCAAAAGCATACCCCTTTATTTTTTTATTTTTGTACCCGGCCCACCGGGCATTTTTCATACCATCCGAACAGATATTCTCTGAACAGATATTCAGGGAGTTCTAATTCTCTAATATTTGCCTTGGAAGAATCCACGCGAGGACCATAAATCCGGCCCCGATAAAAAGGCCAATGATTTTTCCAAGTCCACCAGACAAAATGTATTGGTATTTTTCATTTCCTGTTTCAACAAGGGATGTTGCCCCGCCTGCGATATCATTAAACAGGAACGTATGCGTATTAAGCCATTCATAAGACAACATATATATAAACGCCCCGAGAAACCCGCCAAGAACAAAGAACAAAGCATCTTTGCGTCCTGCCGACAGTGCCGTTAATCCAGTCCCCGGACAATAACCGGCAATGGCGAAACCAAGACCAAGAATTGTCCCGCCCACAATTACGCCAACATAGGCCGATTTCACAGATACATGCGATGGATCGATAATGCCGAAGGCCAAACCGGAAAATAACAATACCGAAGAAATGCCAATCGCAAACAATATGGTCTTCATCAACCGCAAATCGTTGAGACGCAACATATTAATGATGTTTTCCGGATTTGTTGCACCAACCCTGTTGAGTGCAAAGCCAAATAATAGCCCTAGAAAAATTGCCAATACTAATTCCATTTCAAATCTCCTTAACCGTTTTATTTATTCTTTTTGAACATGATGATTGCGAGTGGTAATGCCGTTGCAAAGGCTCCTAATGAAAATAAATAGCCACTTATTGCCGTCTGCATCATACCGCTCATCATATGGCCACTGGTACACCCGCCCGCCAAGCGGGCACCAAAGAGAACCAAAAACCCCGCAACAAACACCGCTATATATCGCAGCGCCGGATTTGCCCCAAAACGTTCACGCCACACAGACGGCATCTCACGATCTGCCGGGGATTGGGGCTTATCACCGCCAAGTAAAGTCGACAAAAATGAACCAGCCATCATCGCCAATACAAACACAAAACTGTAATTCAGCGGGTTGGCGATGTTAGCCGCATATTTACCGCCGCTTTTGTTCAAATAAGCATTTGATGATTCATATCCTGATTTTGCCGAATCACTTTCCGTTATCACATCGGCATCAAGCATGTTCCATATAAGGCCGTCCGCAATTACAAACTGTGTTGAAACTCCAATCGGTTTTACCAATAAAACGGCTGTAAAAAACGCCATTGCAAGTAACACACCGCCCATATACCAACTCAACGTACCTTTCATAATTTACAACTCCTTTTCATTACAAAAATGCTTATACAAAACCTGCATAATATCCTGCGCGGCCTCATGACTTATCGAATAATAAAGTGTTCGATGATCACGCCTGAATGACACAATATTTTCTTTTTTTAACTTCGTAAGGTGCTGCGACATCGATGTCTGGGCCAGTCCCGTTGCCTCCATCAACTCCGTCACGCTTCTTTCACCTTTCGCAAGCTCACACAGAACCATCAGGCGATGTGGACTTCCTAGCCCCTTTAAAAAATCAGCCACCTTACCCGCCTTTTCATGTAAATCGTCCATCCTAGCCTTTCATATTATGTTTATATAATATCATAAATTAATAATATTACCTATTATTTTTTATGCCCCGCATCAAAGAAAATAATAGACATAATATTGACACATTGGTTTTTCGGTATTAACGTCTAATTTAACTAAACAAAAAATATAAATAATTATAATCAGGGAGCCGGAATTTTCCGGATGCGAATGGGACGAGCGTCACAAGCTTTTCGCGATGTTGCGAACATCGCGCTTTGGCCACTTAAGGCCGCATGGCAACCAATTCATGCCACATTTCTTGATCCGCATGTCGCGCTCGAGCGCGGATGGAATTATCAGCATAAACCACCAAAACTGTCCGAAAAGAAACGCAAGGAACTGATGGAAACCAGTGCCCTTGATGTTCCACGCAGTTCTCTTCGGGCAGTGTGGGGTATCCTGTCACCATACTGGACAAAATCCGGCTGGAAAGAACAGATGGCCAGCGCCGCCCTGCTCGCTACATCCCTGCTTATGACATGGTATGCGGTGCAGGTTACAGTTGAATTTGGTCAGTGGTCCGGTCTTACAACCAATACACTTGTGCAAATGTTTAGTGCACAAAGCGGCATCCGTTCCGATATGATTACGGAAGTCATGGCAAATTTCCCGTCGATTAGTGAGGCGTTATCAGATTTTCCAACACTGCGCGAAATTATTGAGAAATTTCCAGATTCATCCGCCATGATTGGTGATACGGATATTCAGGCCTTTATGGCCGACAATCCGGAATGGCGTGAAATATTATCCACCAACCCCTCAATGGAAGAAATATTCTCTAAGTTCCCGGCACTTCAGGAACGTATTGAGACCAACCCTGAATTTATGAACGAGGTCATTGCATTTCGTAATGCCCTCGCCGAACGCCTGGCATCCGACCCAACGGTAAACGGCCATGTTGAAAATATTGGCCGCCTTGTTGGTTCCGAGTATTTCAGCAACTGGTGGGAGGCCATCTCAACATTAAAACAGGACGCCATTCAAAAAGCATGGGAGGCAAAAGACTTCCTCAACATCCTGACGAAATTTTTAGGAATGTCCATCATCAGTTATAAGGCAACGCAGTATCTTGCCTTACGTTGGCGCGCATGGTCTACAGGTTACTTCACGAATAAATGGATGAATAATAAGGCGTTTCACCGTCTGAAAAATGAATTCTCAAACGTAGACAACCCCGACCAACGGATTCAGGACGACCCGTCCATCTTTACATCCGGTGCCGTGACAATCATCACCGCCTTGCTTGGTGCCGGAATGACCTTTGCCGCATTTGCAGGTGAATTGTGGAGCATGGGATCGATGAATTTGAGTAACTTCGGCGGACCGAATATCGATGTGCCGGGGGCAATGTTCTGGCTATCCTGTATTTACGCCGCGGGCCTAACCGCCATTACGGCGGCGGTCGGATGGAAACTTCCCGGTATTGACCGCGCGCAGCAACATATGGAGGCGAATTTCCGTAGTAACCTGAAGGCGGCGCATGAATTTGCCGATCAAATCGCCCTGAACGAAGGGGAAGAAGTTCAACTTGATCTTGTGAAGAAAAGCTTCAAACCAGTTGTAACAAACTCTATCCGTGATCTTGATGTAAACGTCCGTTTGATTGCCACAGATGCCTTGTTTGGTAACCTCACGATCGCCATTCCAAAACTTGTTGGTGCTGCGACGATTAAGGGTGGCTTGATGTCAATGGGTGGATTGCAAACACTCGGCTACGCATTCGGACGGGTAACAAGCTCACTAACCTTTATCGTAAACCGCTTCCAACAGCTTTCAAAAATGAAGGCGACCGCCCAGCGTATTTACATGTTGGATCAGGCGCTAGAGGCCGCACATTATATAGAGGCGGAGAAAAAACATGAATCCGATTTGGCCACCCAAGAATATATGTCGGGTATTGGTAATACCGGTC
>JAUICS010000051.1 GCA_030427765.1 Alphaproteobacteria bacterium | reverse complement strand
TTTTTCGGCGAGTTCCTGAAAATAGGTGCTGGTTGTACGGCCGCAGCCCGGACATGCACTTACCTGCGGTGTGAAGGAACGAAGGCCCATAACCTGCAAAATTTCCTGACACACTTTTACCTCGGTCGTGCGTGGTTCGCCCGGACGCGGTGTTAAGGATGCACGTATCGTATCGCCGATCCCTTCTTGTAGCAAAATACCCTCACCAATTGCGGTGGCGACAATGCCTTTTGACCCCATTCCGGCCTCGGTCAGCCCAAGGTGGAGGCAATAATTGGAACGTCTGGCCAGTGCGCGATAAACGGCAATTAAATCCTGCACGCGGCTAACCTTCGCCGACAAAATGATTTGATCTTTTCTGAGACCGATACTTTCCGCCTTTTCCGCACTGATCAAACAAGATTGGACAAGGGCTTCGCGCATGATGGCGTCGGCAGATTTGGGATTATCGGACTGTCCGTTCTCATCCATGAGCCGGGTTGATAAATCCTGATCCAGACTGCCCCAGTTCACGCCGATACGGACCGCTTTATTATACTCAATCGCCTTTTCAATCATAATTTCGTATTGCTTGTCGCGCTTCTGCCCGAAACCGACATTGCCGGGATTGATACGGTATTTATCGAGCGCTTCACACAGTTCAGGGTAATCGGTCAGCAGTTGATGACCGTTATAATGGAAACATCCTGAAAGCGGGACATTTAATCCCTCTTTCTCAAGACGTTCACGAATTTTCGGAACGGCCTTTGCCGCGTCATCATTGTTGACGGTAATACGGACGATTTCCGACCCTGCCAGAAACAGTTCCTTTACCTGCTGATGCGTTTTTTCGACATCGGCGGTATCTGTGTTTGTCATGGATTGCACAACAACGGGTGCGTCGCCACCCACGACTATATCACGTACTTTCACGGCATGCGTTTTATGACGCTCAATATTTGCTAGATCAACCATTTCATTCAACCTGTTTCCTGAGCCCTGACCCTAAGTCAAAATGTCATTTTTTTCAAGTTCGCTGTTACATGTGAGCCGCATGTCATGAAGAGTTTGCGGTGGTGAGGAATATATGCGTAGATATATGTATGATGTTTGCAGAAATTGAAATTGGCGTTTGGGCCTACGTGATTGCATTTTGTGTCGTTTTTATGGCACAGATTTATGGCGCGGTGGCCAGTGGTGACGGACTGATTATTCAGCCCGTTTTAATTGGTCTGGGCATACCTGCGAATGTTGCGATGGCGAACGACACCACAGGGTCAATTTTCAATAGTGTAACCGCCGGGTGGATATTTCACAAAAACGGATTAATTCCGTGGGGTGTTGTACGATGGTGGCTACCAGGCACAATTATCGGACCGGTAATTGGTGCCTACTCCCTTGCCAATATACCTGTATCTATACTGGAATGGATGGTGATTGCAACGGCCATTTCGGGTGCGATATATTTCCTTTTTTTCCGGAAAAAAAATCTGGCCGCAATTCAGGAACATCATTATGAATTCAGCAAGAAAAAATCTGTGTTTTCCGGCTTTCTGGTTGGATTTCTAACGGGCCTTGGTTTGGGCGGCGTCGGTATTGTAACGCGGTTGTGTTTAATGATATCCGGCCTTGATATCAAACGCGCACTGGCAGGGGGGCACATTGTTGGTTGTATTCCCATCATTCCGGCATGCGCCACTTACATCGCGACGGGTTTGATATCTCCGATGTTTCTGGGCATAATTTCAATTGCTTTCGTTACAGGGTCATGGGTGGGTGCGCATCTGGTCATTAAAATGGATGCCGCGCTTCTTGAAAAACTGTTCATGATATCAACGGTGTTAATTTCCATCATCCTTGTTGCGATGAAGTTATGACAGACATTGCCAGAAAGAATGTCAGGATTTTGGAAATATCCGAAATTCTGTTTCACACGCTCTTTTACATTCCCGTGCTTATATTGTTTTACGAAAACCAGATTGGTTTGACCTTTGGTGATTTTTTGTTGACGGAGGCCATTTTTGCCGCCGTGATTATTTTGCTGGAGGTTCCATCCGGTTGGCTGTCCGACATCTGGAAACGGAAATATGTTTTGGCGCTTTCCTACGTATTCTGGATTGCCGGTGCGTTTGCCATTTATTTTGCCGATGGCTTGTTCATGGCGATTGTCTGTCAGGCATTATATGGAGTTAGTATATCCCTAAAATCCGGTACGGATTCCGCCCTTCTGTATGACACATTATTGGCATCGGGGCAGAAGGATGATTACACAAAACTGGAGGGCCGTATTAAGGGGTATGGTTTGTATTCCGTTGCCGGTGCGTCCCTAGTTGGCGGGTTTTTCTACCAGATTGATCCGTATTTACCGGTTCTGATGACGATTGGAACAACTGCGATCGGGCTCATACTTGTCATGTTTTTGACGGAGCCCGAGCGACAAAAAACAGTGATGCAGCATAACCCCGTTACTGACATTATATCGACCATTCGCTACACGTTACATGGTCATGCCGATGTGGGAATGATCATTTTATTCTCCGCCATGCTGTTTTCCGCGACGAAGCTAATTATGTGGATGCAGCAGCCGTATTATATTGCCCTCGACATCCCTGCTGCCATGTTTGGTGTGCTGATGGCATGCGGTTATTTCCTTGGCGGGTTCGCCAGTCACATAAACCATATGGTGGAGAAAGTGTTATCCAATTTCTCCTCCGCACTTGCCGGATGGACGTTGGCGTTTTTGGCATGTGTGCTGTCGGCGATATTAATGAACTACGCCGGAATCGCCGTGTTGATGTTTGGGGCGAGCTTTGTATTCGGTGCGATTTTTCCGCGTATGAACAATGCGATTAACCAGCGTGTTTCATCCGACCGCCGCGCGACGATCTTATCAACGGCAAGTTTTCTGCGCGAACTTATCTTTATTCCGCTTAGCCTGATTATCGGGTATGTATCGAGTGCGCAGGGCGTGCAGGGTGCTTTGCTAGGCGTATCTGTTTGGCTGATTATCGCAGGATCGGCACTGGTGTATTGGGGCTGGTTGAAACGTCGTTCGTCATAATCCGGGTTTAATATAGGCCGCCTGTGCCGGATGTTGTTGAACTGCTCATATTCCCCGAAACGGCAGGCATGATTGAAATGCCCTTTCCATCCAGAATATAGGTTTTGTCTGTTGGCTCTGTTCCTGCAACAAAGGCTTCCCAAATCGTGCGTTTGGTGTCCGGTGTGGCACGTGCGCCGTTATCGGCATTGATCAACACATTACGAATGCCGGGCGGAACGCGGAATGGGGTGGCTGGCTTGTCTTGTAATGCCGCCTCCATGAAGTCTTTGAAAATTGGCGCGGCGACGGAGCTTCCCGTCTCGCGATCACCAAGCGGGCGCGGTGTATCGTATCCAACAAATACACCGACAACAAGATCGGGTGAAAATCCGATAAACCATGTATCACGTGATTCGTCAGTTGTGCCGGTTTTGCCGGCAAGCGGTTTTCCGATGGCATTAATGCGGCGACCGGTTCCGCGTTCAACAACGCCTTCCAGCATGGATACAACCTGATACGCATAACGCTCATCCACGACCTGGGTACGCAGGTCCGGAAGGTCCGGTACGGATTGTCCTTCCCACTGTACAAAATCACCACAATTCAGGCATGGGCGTTTGTCGTGTTTAAAAATTGTTTGTCCGCGGCGGTCCTGAATACGGTCGATGACGGTTGGTTCAATGTCCTTACCGCCGTTGACCAGCATTGCATATGCGGTCGTCAGACGAAGAAGTGTTGTTTCACTGGCCCCGAGTGCATTTGCAAGAAGGGGCTGCATATCATCATCAATATGAAACTTGCGTGCGTATTCGGCGATTGTTGGCATTTCGAGAAATTCAGCCAGCCTGACAGTCATCAGATTCCGTGACTTTTCAATACCCACGCGGATAGGTGTCGGGCCGTAATATTCTTTGGAGTAGTTCGCGGGGCGCCATTTTTTTAATCCCGGTCCCTGTTCCATCACAAAAGGTGCATCAAGAACGAGCGTTGCCGGTGTAAACCCGCGCTCAAGTGCGGGCAGATAGACAAACGGCTTAAATGCCGAACCGGGTTGTCGCCACGCCTGCGTTACACGGTTAAATACACTTTTCTCGTATCGCCATCCGCCCTGCATGGCAAGGATACGTCCGGTATGCGGGTCCATTGCAGAAATTGCGCCCTGAACTTCGGGAATTTGCTGTAGCTTATAATTATTGGTTGATACGCCGTCGTCGCCTTTGATGGCCTCAACAAAAATTAAATCACCAATTTTCAATACATCTTTTGCCGTTGTGACTTCTTCGCCAACATAACCTTTCTTTAGGGCTTTGCGGGCCCATTTCATATGGTCGAGGGGAATAAAGCCATTATCCTTGTTCTTCACGCCGATATCCGCGCCTTTTGTTCCAACGGCCAGAACGATCGCCAGATCCCATTCCTCAAGCTTGCCTTGCGGATCATCCATTTCGGCAATTTTTTCACGCCAGTTATCCGTGGACGGAAGGCTTGAAACAGGGCCGCGCCAGCCATGACGTTTATCATACGCCATCAAACCATTCCGTAATGTTTGGACTGCGATGCCCTGAAGCTTGGGATCAATACTGGTGTGTACGGATAGCCCGCCACCATAAAGATTATCCTCACCATACCGCGCCAGTAATTCACGGCGAACCTCTTCCGCAAAATATGGCGCGGATATTTGATCGCGTGTTTCACTAGCAACAACTTCAATCGGTTTTGTTTTGGCAATCGCGGCCTGCGAGTATGTTATACGGTCATCTTCATAAAGGCGGTCAATAACCCAGTTACGCCGCGCAAGCGCCTTTTCGTAGTTATTGTAGACTTGGTAGTTATTCGGTGCTTTCGGTAGGGACGCAAGATAGGCACATTCAGAAATGCTCAAATCCTCAAGAGATTTATCAAAATACTGTAATGCCGCTGCGGCCACACCATATGCGCGGGACCCAAGGTAAATTTCATTTAAGTACAGTTCAAGAATGCGCTCTTTGGATAATGAATTTTCCATCCGGTATGCAATGATGGCCTCTTTAATTTTTCGTTCCAGTGCGACTTCGTTAGAGAGAAGGAAGTTTTTTGCAACCTGTTGCGTAATCGTGGATGCCCCCTCCGGACGTCTATCTGTCCCAAGATTTTGAAGATTTTTCACAACGGCACGCGCGATGGCAAATAAATCAACGCCTTCGTGATTGTAAAAGTTCTTATCTTCGGCCGACAGAAATGCATAAATAACCTTGTCTGGAATTTGGTCAATCGGGACGAAGACCCGAATTTCTTTTGCAAATTCTTCCATCAACTTACCGTCACCGGCGTAAACACGCGTCACAACGGGAGGTTTATAATCTTTTAACTGGCGGTAATCCGGAAGGTCTTGTGAATAGTAAGAAATCACACCGGTTACGGCGATGACAGCACCGATAAAACCAAGAAGGCCAAGCGACAAAAGTGTTAAAAAGAGACGTGATAAAAAGCGCATTCGTAATGAGTGATGGTCATTATTATTATATTGAGTGAAATTAGTACAGCCCGCCCATAATGGCAAGACATGCAGGCATGCATACCCTAAATAAGACCATCTTTTCGCGCGTCGTCGGTGATCGGACCTTCGGCAGAGCCGTTGATAAACTGTTCGACATACTCATTACCCGAATTATCGAGGTTTTGAACATCGTCTTGCCAGATAATTTGACCTTTGTAAATCATGGCCACTTCATCAGCCACTTTTCGCACGGATCCCATGTCATGCGTAATAGTCAGGGCCGTTGCGCCCATATCGCGAACTGTTTCCGTAATCAAATCATTGATCACATCGGCCATAATGGGATCAAGGCCGGTTGTTGGTTCGTCAAAGAAAATAATTTCCGGATCGGTGGCAATCGCTCGGGCAAGGGATACACGTTTTTGCATACCGCCGGACAGTTCCGATGGGTAAAGATCAGCAACTTTTTTGCCCAGACCGACTGCGCGCAGGCGTTCAATGGCAACGTAATATGCATCGGCACGCGCCATTTGTTGCCCCTGAATAAGTCCGAATGCAACATTTTCCCAGATTTTCAGGGAGTCAAAAAGCGCACCGCCCTGAAACAGCATGCCGAATTTATGCATAAGCTGGTTACGTTTTTTTATGCTCAGGCCAACCGTTTCTTCACCATCAACAAAGATGGAGCCATCATCCGGTGTGATCAGGCCGAGAATACATTTCAGCATAACCGATTTACCGGACCCCGAACCGCCGATTACTACAAGCGACTTTGATTTTGGCAGTTTTAGGTTAATGCCCTGAAGGACGTTGTTTGACCCAAACGTCTTTTTCACACCGTAAAGCCATAGCATCGGATTATCGTTGCTCTTGCTTGGCATCTCGTTAATGGCCTCTAGTTTTTCAGTTCCTGCGTTCATACTCACTTAAAATCTGTCTTTGTCTTACGAGAAAAAGATCTGTGTAAGGAAATAGTTGCTTATTAAAATTAAAATTGATGCCGATACAACCGCATTTGTCGTGGCCGCGCCAACACCCTGTGCACCGCGTGCGGAATTAAAACCGTGGTAACATCCCATGATGGTCACGATAAATCCGAATGCGGCGGCTTTGATCAAACCCGACACAACATCCATAGTTTCGAGAATATCCCATGTCTGGCTGATGTATGAATTCGGGCTGAAACCAAGTGTGTAGACACTAACCACATACCCGCCGAATACACCAATAATATCACCGATTAAAACAAGGACTGGCAGCATGATTGTGCCGGTAAACACACGCGGTGCGATTAAATATTTAAATGGACTAACGGATAATGTTGTCAGGGCATCAATCTGCTCCGTCACCCTCATGGTACCAATTTCGGCGGCAATGGATGCGCCAACACGTCCGGCCACCATAAGGCCGGCAAGCACGGGGGCGAGTTCACGTGTAATTGACAGAACAACCACACCGGCAATCGCACCTTCCGCATTAAAACGGGTAAATCCCGTGTAACTTTGCAGGGCAAGCACCATACCGGTGAACACGGCGGTCATACCAACAACAGGAAGGGAATAATATCCGATATCAATAACCTGACGAATAATCTGACGCCCATAAAATGGCGGTGCAAAACCGCGCGCGATGGTTTCGACCATGAACAAAATCAGGCGACCCAACATTTGAAAAAACGATAAAATCGTATGGCCGATTGCCTGACATACATCAATCGGGGATGTCACAACCCGTGCCAGCAGGGACGGTTTTGTGTTTTCAATATCATCTTGTCCAGATGTTGTGTCAGCCATAACAGAGGTTCACTTGCCTTCATTTTTTGTATATGGTCTTTGCATATACATAAAGAGATTTATGGTATAAAAACACTGCATTAAAGCCTAGAAACACTATGTGGGCAAGTGCCAAATCAAGGAACGCAGATCATAGCCACAAATGAATAATTCAGACCATAAAATATTCGCTCGTCCGGTCACATTTATACTAAGTGCCGCCGAGTCAAAACAATTTCCAGCATCCGTCATGCCCGAAATTGGTGTGATCGGCCGTTCAAACGTCGGGAAATCATCGTTGATCAACGCCTTATTTAACCGCAAGGATATTGCCCGTACATCGAATACACCAGGGCGAACACGGCAAATTAACTTCTTTGATATTTCGGGTGAATTCATGCTGACCGACCTTCCGGGCTACGGATATGCAAAAGTGTCGAAGGAGGAGCGATCAACCTGGGAT
>JAUICS010000420.1 GCA_030427765.1 Alphaproteobacteria bacterium | reverse complement strand
GTTTGCATTTTCTGGTCTAAGCGGTGTTGCTGGTGCCTGTGTCAGGCGTGTAACCGGTGCCGGGTAAGACTCCGCAACTGGTGGCGGAAGTGGCTGGTAAGACGGTGCCATTGGCGCAGGGCGGAAATTAACGGCCTGCTCCAAATTACGAAGTCCATCCATGAATTTGTTTTTACAGTACGATACTTCTTTTACACTGCTCCATGATTCTTCCTGTTGCTCAACCCAGCAATCATAGTAAACCTGTGTTTTGGCAGATTCCTCGGGCACAATTTGGCGCGCACCGGCATCCAGAACCGCGATCAAACGGCTGCGGGCCAGACCAAGTTCACCAAGAAATTCCTGCCTGATATCCCAATCCTCGACCGGTTCCGGAAGAACCTCGTCCCCTTGCGCGGCAGCCAGTCCTTTACGGCCGAAGTGAATGGCGTCCGCGTAATCTTTCATGTTGTCTTGCTCAAAAGATGAAAAATCGCGATATTCCTTGGCTAAAGCCTGAGTGAAAGGATTTCCCATTGTTTGTGCCTGACCGAGTGCCCGTACTTCTTTTGAATCTACGGCACAGGCGGCAACGTTTACCATTACCATAATGGCAATAACCCATCGCATAATCATGTTTTGCTCCTTACTAAAGATATGAACCCAATGTAGTTTAGTGTAGTCTGTGGATAAGTAATAAAGTTTTTCACTTTTGATTACAATAGATTATGACTACTTTTTCAAGTTATAATCGTTTGCGGTAAAGAAATCCTTAATTTAGCCAGTCATCAATTTGAACGCCGAAAGTCCGGTGAAGTTTCTGGTTATGCGGTCGAAAATATTCCGTTAGCTGTTCTATGGCTTGTTGGTCCCGTGTTTCATGTGGGCGGCTATTTTCATGCAAGAGGTCAAATTTGAATGTTTCGATTTCAAGAAAGTCGCAAATGTTTTTTATTTCGGTAGTTGGGTTTTTAATCAGGTCTTCAAGCCTTAGGTAATGCAGCGCATTTTTTGGGAAGTATTTTAAAATGGTTTGCATTTGTTCGCAGTAATGGCCGCGAAGATAATATCCCATTAGGAATTTCCTGCGCCATGCCCGTTTACGCCATAAACGTTTCATGTCGTACATTTCGATTTCTAGTGATAGCATATTGTCAAACGCAGGTACTTTTCCGCGCGAAATGTTTTGGTTAAGGTGTGATAAGGCCCGTTTCACCGGGTCGCGCATCATGTATATTAGTTTCAGGTTCTTGTTATAACGGCTTAAACGTTTTATGACCTGTGGCAAGTAGGCGTACATGGGTGTACTTTCCAGCGGGTGCCGATAATCAAGGCCGTTTGCAAAGTATGCGTGATATTCCTCAATAGGTTTTAATTTCCGGTAATCCCAGTAATGGAGCTCTTTTTTTCGCGTGGCAAATATGTCCGGATGCTGTGACAATGTCCGGTGTAGGGTTGTTGTTCCGCATTTCATGGCACCGATAATGATGACGGTTGGACCCAGGCGATTATCCGGTTTTGCCGTGAAGAAAGGCAGATTGATGATGTACGCCGCTTATTCTTTTTCGATACCCAGAAGGTTCTCAATCACATTTTCCTGCATGGCGTTGATGTCTTTTACAACTGTGACATGGCCCATTTTGCGCCCGG
>JAUICS010000419.1 GCA_030427765.1 Alphaproteobacteria bacterium | reverse complement strand
ACGGTTTGTCATGATGTCTATTGCTTCTGCCGCCAATGCGTTTGCGGAAACTATTTTCGGATCCACGCTCATGATATCGGCAACGGTTTTGGATAACAGGTCGCTCCCCATATGACGTTTCAAGTCACCATCCGTTACAATACCGGCCAGTTTTTTTTGATCACCCAGAATAAGGAGGGAGCCAAGGTTCTTTTCTGTCATAACCAGCAACGCCTTATCCATTGTTACATCAGGTGCGATGATCGGAAGCTCATCCCCTTTGCGCATGACCTCATCAACCTTCATAAGTTTTTTGCCAAGCTTACCGCCCGGATGAAAGACCTTGTACTGCTCCGGTGACAATTCCATACGGTCCAAAAGGGCAATGGCAATGGCATCGCCAAGTGCAAGCATCATTGTTGTTGATGTTGTTGGCGCGAGGCCATTTGGACATGCCTCCGGTACTTTCGGCATCAAAAGACGTATATCGGCATGTTTGTGTAATGTGCTTTCCGAATTGCTTGTGACGCAGATCAATGGAATCGAATAACGGCGCGTGTAAAATATCAAATCGGTCAATTCCACGTTTTCACCGGAATTGGAAAACATAATGACGACATCCTGCTGTGTAATCATGCCAAGGTCACCGTGGCTGGCTTCACCCGGATGAACAAAAAATGCCGGTGTGCCGGTGGATGATAATGTCGCGGCGACTTTACGCGCGATATGTCCGCTTTTGCCGATACCGGCAACGATCAAGCGGCCCATACGGCTGTTTTTCATTTCTTCAATACGGGTAATCACCTTTTCAAAATCGTCGTCAAGCGAGTTTGCAAGGTCCGTTAACGCCTGTGATTCAAGTGAGAGAACGTCTTTTGCCTTTTGCAGGGAACGTCCGGTTTCTATGTTTTGCGTATCATTTGATACTTTTTGGGGGTCACTTGGTGTCATTTAAAGATCAAATGTAAGATAAATGGTTTAATGCGCGAAAATATCGAGATCCGGCCAGCCTTTAAGATCAATTTCCACGCGTGTGTTAAGAAAACGATGGCATTCATGTGCCAATTCAAGGCGGCCTTCACGTTTTAGCATGACATCCAGTTGCTCACGAATGCCGTGAAGGTACAGGACATCGTTGGCGGCGTATGCCAGCTGTTCTTCCGATAGTTCATCCGCGCCCCAGTCCGAGGATTGTTTTTCCTTGCTGATGTCTACGCCCAGTAAATCGCGGCATAGATCGCGTAAACTGTGTTTTTCTGTAAACGTACGGCACAGGCGTGATGCGATTTTTGTACAATAAACGGGCTTACAGCTCACACCCAGGTATTTTTTGAACACGGCAATGTCAAAACGGGCGTAATGGAAAATTTTCAGGATATTGTCATCGGCAAGAAGTTTTACCAAATTCGGCGCATTGTATTTGTCAGGGCTGAATTTTACCAAATGCGCATGCCCATCTCCTTGGGAAAGCTGAATCAGGCAAAGTCTGTCGCGACCGGGTAAAAGACCCATTGTTTCACTATCAATTGCTACTGAGTCCGCAAATTTTACGTCATCCGGCAAATCATCGTGGTGAAGTGTAAAGTTCATGTTATCTAGTTTTCGTCCTGCAAGTGCCATGGCATTCATTTTCTGTGAAATGTTCTTCTTCCGG
>JAUICS010000418.1 GCA_030427765.1 Alphaproteobacteria bacterium | reverse complement strand
ATAATGTATCGTACCTGAAATCCCATATTGGCCAGTTTTTGCAAATGTCCTGTTATGGAATCCGATACGCGTTGGGCTGCGCCGGTTGCCGCACTTTTGCGTGTACCCGCGTCACCACTTATCGCCGCATTTTTGTAGGAGGTATACAGCACGTTAATAAGGTCATTGGTTCCTAAATTAACGGCCAGTATAGAATTGGAAGGGTATGCGCTTAATTGCGGCACGAGGTTTCTATCAGCACTTGGCACCGAATAACCGTTTTTTGCCACAACACCGCATGCGTTTGTTTTGCAACTTCCGGCCGCCGCGGATAATGAATCGCCATACGCAATCTGGTTACACGCAAAACTTTTTACAGGAAAAATGCAAAGGGCGATAAGGAGGAATAGGCGGGCGGTGCGGTTATAAAGTATTTTAATAAAATCCAATCTAAAATTAACGTCTCTTTAATTTTATATGTAAACTTGATAGCTACGCAAATTTACACAACTAAATAATCGAAAATATTGATTATTGGGCGTTACCGGATGCCGGTTCGATGGCATCAAAACGTGCTGCATATTTTGTACTGCCGATGCCGTAGTCCTTATATGCAGTCTCAATAATTTGCGCTGTCGCCTTGCAGGAATAGCTTAAACCGTCACGCGCGATACTTGAAAATACGGGTTTTACATTCTCATGTGCTTTGAAATTGGACATTTTCTTTTGGTATGCCAGAAATGTCTCAAGCAAAGTATTGTTAAATTTGGTCATTTCCTGGGACGTAAATGATGTCTTTGACAAAAGGTACTCACTCCATTTTAGTCCTGTCGGGTTTGTGGGTATTACGTATCTAACATCAAATCCCATTTCGCCAAGCTTTGTTAAATGGTCTTGGACTTTGGTTGATACGATGTCTGAAACGCGGGAGGCAACGTAACCGGTTATAATCGGGTTCTGGCTAAGTGCACTGTCTTTAAATTCATTCAAAAGGGTGTTTACGATATCATCCGTACCGATACTGACGGCCAGTTTCGTGCCTTCGGGCTTAACGGATTGCAATGTTGGCACCAAACGTTCATCCGCATCGACGATTGTAAAGTTGTCGTGGGCAAGAACGCCGCAGGCCTGTGTAGAGCAATTCATAGCCTGAGAGGCTACGGAGTCACCATAAACAATGCTATCACACGCAAACGTCTGACCGGACAGAACGAAACCTGAAAGGGTCAAGCAAGCAAGTGATAAAGCTGCATATTTAAGGTGACGAAACATTCAAATTTTTCCCTAGATTACCTATATTCATTATTGTATACGTCTTTAATATACCCGTGCAAATTTCGTAAAAAAACCTCCGAAATAGGAGGTTTTTCAATGGGTTGATCGTCAAGGTGTTTTTGCCGTGTTTGGGGCGTTTTATTCTATCGCGCACGCATGGCAGATGCGGACTTGGCAAGACGGACCATCTGGATAAATTCACTGCGATATCCGAATGGGTCATCACCCTTACCCTTTTGTGCCATATCAATGACGTCATCATAGGTAAAATCACCGATAAACTTTCCGCCTTTCAGGATTTGCCCGAAACCGGCAACCGCGGTGGCGAAGTAAGTATCTTCGGAGGCGGTCGCGTAGTCATCATCACTTTCCGGTACTGGCTGCTCCG
>JAUICS010000050.1 GCA_030427765.1 Alphaproteobacteria bacterium | reverse complement strand
TACGGATTTATATTCCGATCTGGCCGCAAGAATGGTTGGATTCGTTTGGTACGCCTTCTTCAATACTGTTTTAAGTGTCTGATCTGTTAGGTTCGGACGGATATCCAGCAAGTCGACAAAGATATTTTTGGCGCGATGTGACGTCTGTGCATTGGCAGTGGCATAACCAATAGTCCAAAATGACGCGATCAACGCAGCCGCAACGATAAGCTTAGATATTTTCATTAAAAGACAAATTCCTTTTTCGGCTCAAACCCTTCCAGATAGCCCGTTGACGTTTCAAACAACGTAATTCTCGAGGTGTTTTGTGTATCAATTTTCTGCACCAGCACAACATTACCTATGCTGTCGTGCTTGGGTTTCAAGATGCAACAGAGACGGCCGTTCACGTCAAGCGCCTTTAACGCCGCCTCCGGAATTTCCGACACGGCGCCATTGATTATAATGGCGGTGTATGGCGCGTGTTCCTGACCACATAGCGACATGCTCGAAGTAACAGATGCGATATTATACAGTGATAATGTTTCCCAATTCGCCTTGGCCTGTTTCAGAAAATCTTCATTACTTTCAAGGGCCACAACAGTCTTCACAAGTGGAGACAGGATTGCGGAGGAATAACCGGTTGTGCAGCCGATATCCAGAACGGCCTCATGCGGCTTCAGGTCAAGCGCCTGCACCATCCGTGCATGCAATGACGGCTCCAGAAGAACGCGGCCATCCGCAATCTGAATGTCGTCATCAACATACGCTACATGTTTTTTGTCCTCGGGGACAAACAACTCACGCGGTACAGATCGGAATGAATCCAGCACCTTTGGCGCGGTTACATTTGTTGTCTCTAACTGGCATTCCACCATGTTCTTGCGCATATCTGCGCTTTCGGAAAAGTTATCCATCGTCACTCTAAATCTATTATTATTCGTATTGATAAACTTTAAAGACGTTATTTACGGTAAAAATCATCGTAAATGAACAAGATTTACTATATCTCATTGAAATGATATTGAAAAACGATTATTAGTATCTCATCATCACTTACACACTTGAATAATCATTGGTTATTCTCTGGTATAATTGCATCGAGGCGCGGTGGCAGAGTGGTGATGCAGAGGACTGCAAATCCTTGTACGCCGGTTCGATTCCGGCCCGTGCCTCCACTTCCTTTTCAAGCGGATTAAAAGACATCTTGTTGCAAATTCATCCCATTTTTTAAAGAATTTTGAAAAACGGCATTGTGTAAAAAGTTACAATCTCGAGTATTATCTTGACCTTTGCCGCTGAACCTGTCACTATAAGTTATCGTTTGACGATGATGCTCTTTTTATAAGCACAGAGCTTTTGCAGGTATCTTGGAAAAAAACCAAGGCCGTGAACCACTAGAGAAAACTCTAATTCACCCCTTCCCTCGTAAAGTTCAGTTTTATCGAACAAGTTTTTCAAAAATCGAACGCGAACTGCGCCCGGCAATTACAGTTTTGCTGCGGGCAGATTAACTTTGCAGTGAAAGGATTAAACTCATGCAAAACCAACAACAAACTACAGGAACCGTAAAATGGTTCAACCCTCAAAAGGGTTTCGGCTTTATTGAACCCAACAACGGCGGTAACGATGTTTTCGTTCATATCAGTGCGGTTGAACGTGCAGGAATGCATACGCTAAAGGAAGGTCAAGTGATTTCTTTTGATCTTCAACGTGACCCGAAAAAAGGTAAAGATAGCGCGGCCAATCTCAAGGAGGCCGCATAGGGCGATCATCAAATCTCTTTGCCGCAGTCTGCCCAGCCAATCCAGATTTTAATTGTGGATAATGATTTAGCTGAGACGGGTATCATCAAAACCTGGCTTGATAAAGATATGCGGGTGCCTTGGAACATGACACATTGTGTTAGTCTCCGGGAAGTGCGCCCCCATATCAGCACGGCTGATCTGGTAATTTTGAAACCGGAAATGAAAGGACTGTCTTCGCCCAAGGAAGTTTTCAAAAACATTGATGATATGGTCTTTGAGATCCCGATCATCGTGCTGACCTCTGAAAGCGATGAACGCAGCCTGTCAACTTATGTGATAGAACAGGGCGCGGCAGATACAGTTATTCGTGGTCATTTTGCCCGACTGGTCGATGCGATTGAATTTGCACTGATCCGTCAGAGAATCAAAACCGATGCGCGAAGAACCACAGATAAAACATTGTCGGATTCACAAGACAAAGGCGCGGCCGATTTAAAAACCAGCCAAGGTGAAACACTGGCTGTTGATGAACGACACAGGCAAATCCTGCGAATGTTCAGTGGCGATTATGCCGTAGACCAACAAGACAAGCCAAAACATCAATTTTAGAAAGAAAACAATAATGAAAAAAACAATCTGTTCGCCAGAGCCTTTACAGGCTGGTGACTACGGGAAAGACATCCCGCAAACGTCAAACACCGATAATAAGCCGCAAAGTACCAATACAGATGGCCGCAAGACCCTCGCTCTCTGGCGTACCAGCACTTAAATTACAAAGAAAGAAATGCCCTGAAACGTTTGAATGCTCAGACAGTTCACCAAAATCGCTTTGAGGGCATGACTTTTTAAGTACGGAGTACTTTTAGGTGTATGTAATATCGAACTAAAACTTTTATTACAGCAAATATGCTTTCTCAGCTATTTCTGATAATTCATTGATATTCAGATTAGTCATTTTTTACTCTCCTCGTTGCTAATTCGTATGTCTTGAATAAAATTCATGCGTGGACAGAAAAGGTTTTTATTGCCCTCCGTCGGTTTCCATACACAAAATGTCCACATAGGCGTCTCACAAACTAAAATATCTTGTATACCGTTAGTTTGTCCTTCTGACATGTTGACGAATTCCCCTCTAACATAAGGTCCCTCGTATTTTGTGTAATCATTTTCATCTTTATGAATAAACAGATGTAGGGGGCAGAGGTCTAAAGGTTTGCATTTGGGGCAAGTGATATTACAAAATTCATCATCTTTAATTAATGATAATAAGTCATTTTTGCCGTCATTGTTAAAGTCATGTTCTAAGACCAGGATGTTGATTTGTGATGAGGGATTTAAAAAATCATGAAGTCGACGAATTTTTTTTTCTGAAATTGTATTTTTTTCTGAACAGCATGGCTCTAATTTAAAATCATCTACATAATAGCAGACGACACCTTCTTCAAGAGTAATAGTAGCTGCCTTTGGTGGAGGTTTATAATCAGGATTTGTTTTCTGTATTTCTTTTATACGTTCCTCAATCCAGTCATCAAGCAAATCTTCCGAGAATTCTTTGTTCTGATTAAACTTAAGCATATCGTCGTCCAATTGAGGCTTAGGCATCTCATCTGTTTGATCGTAATTTTCAGCATTGACATCATTATCCGGCTTCTGGGACATTGCATTAGAAAATGCTGAATAAGACAGAAAAACTACAAAAAATAAAAAAACAAATTTTTTCATAACTTAAACCTTATCTTGTTGGAGGGGAATCTATACTGAAAAAGAGCGCAAAACCCTCCACCCCTCAATTTGATTTTACAAGCGCAGCCACTATTTACAATGCTGAAAAAACAACGTTTTGAGAATCCAAAACTTGTGATAACCTTATTAACATGGTTGTTAACAACACATCATGTCCCGCCCTATGACTTATCTTAAGACATCTCTAAAGACATCACTGCTGACCATTTTATCTGCCGGTATTATTTGCAGCGTTTCATACGCACAAGATTATTACGGTGATGAGGGCATTGGACGAATGTCTGAGGCGCTGGCACTCGCCGAGACACATAATATCGAGCGCATATCAAATCTTAATCAGGCATTGCTGGAAACATATATCAGCAACCCGACATTGCGGGCCGAGCGGGCCGAATTACGCGCCACACATGAAGAATACCCGCAAGCCATTGCGAATTTCCTGCCGTCATTGACATGGAATGCCAATCTGGATGCCAACAACCTTCGCGGCGACAACATTGATGGTGACGTTGACGGGGCCGCGACCAAAGAATTCAGCTTCGAAATTGACCAACCAATCTATAGTGGCGGGTCCGAATATGCGGAGCTTCAGGAAGCCATAAACGATATCGAAGCCGCAAAATACGCTTTACTGAATGAAGAGCAGGATATTTTCGTTGATATGGTGCAGGCATATCTGGACGTGATACGAGATCGTAAGTCCCTGAACCTGCAAATCAAAAACGAAACTATTTTACAAACTCGTCTCAATAACTCCGAACGTTTATTTGAGGCCGGCGAGCTAACAAAAGCGGATGTCAGTCAGTCACGTGCGCGTCTTTCCAATGCACAATCGGAGCGCATTGACGCCGAAATAGACCTGCAAAACACAATCGAGAATTTTTATAATATCGTTGGCATGATGCCGGCCGATAAGCTTGCATTACCAACTATTGATGTTGAGCTTCCGAAATCACTTGATGAAGTTAAAGAACTCGCACGAAATCATAATCCTGAAATCAAGGAAGCCTATTACGATCATTTGGCAGCAAAAGCCGCGGCAGAGGTTGAGTATCGTGCCCTGCTCCCGCAAGTATCCATGACGGCATCTATCTCCAACCAGATTGACCCGGGACCGGGTAATAACAAAAGCCGACGTGAGCAAGCCGTTGGCCTAAGCATGAGCGTCCCATTTTTCCAAGGTGGCGCGCAGCGTTCCGAGGTACGTGAGGCGAAAATCAATGCCAACCAGCTTCAACTGGAAATGGTGCAGGTTATTCGTGATGTGATGGAAGAATCCACAAACACATGGCGTGAATATCAATCGGCAAAGCGTAAAATCGAATTAAGGCAAATACAGGTAAATTCCGCCGTAGAGGCCCGTGATGCCGTTAAGCGCGAGGTTGAGGCCGGTGAACGTACTTATGTTGACTTGCTAGATGCGGATCAGGATTTGCTGGATGCCGAATTAAACCTTATTCTGGCCGAACGTAATTTGATTATTAAAGCCTATGAATTAAAGGCCGTTATCGGGGAATTCCATTCACAGCGGCTGGATTTCACGAACACCCCATCAGTGTATTCCGGCACGCAGAATTTTGATGATGTTACCAGCATCCCCGGTTTTATGTCCGTAGATGCATATGAGGACACACGCGACCTTGTCAGTGAGGCGCATCAGAAAGACGTACGTCTTCCTACAAAATATGCGGAGGCATCACCAAAAACAGTCGAAGAACCAAAGATTATTCAGGCAGCCTATACGCCCAAACAACCTGACATACTTCTAAAACCTGCTAAAAAACCTGTTCAAGCTGCCGCCGTCCCTGATGTGCAGCAAACGCAGCTTTCGCCGTTACCAGTAAAACCGGCTGGTCAAAGTCCTGCTGGTCAAAGTGAGGCGCAGTCGCATGAGTTTGAAGAAAAAAAACAGCTTCAAATTCAGGACAAAATCGAACCGGCCCAGCAGGAACATGATGATTATCAGGATGTTAAGGTCGAAGATGCCCTGAATAACATTGAGCCCGCCGCAGGTCAAATGGATGAAATTGACGATGCAGCGCCATTACATGACAGGCAAGCAACGGCGACAGCACAAGATAACGAGCCATCTAAACCACTTTTTGTGCAGGTTGCGACATTTCAGGATTATAAGGCCGCCGAACGTCTATCACGCCGTTTGCAGGAATATGGAACGACATTCATCTTTTCCAAAAAACATAATTTCAAAGATGTTTATGAAGTGCAATTAGGGCCCGTAAAAGACCGTTCCCATGGAATACACACCATTAATACCCTTGAGAGCGAGGGGTATAAAGGGGCCATTCTAAGGCAGAATTAAACGGTTTATTATTTGCGCCCGTAAATAATTTTTAAATGTTTTTATAATAACATTAGTCTAGAAATTTAACCCGTTTCCGTCTTAAGGAGCCATAGAATGTCATTATCGCAAAGCTGCTTCTACAAATGGCGCTGTTTAATCGCACTGGCCGGTGTGGATGCAAAACTTGACCCTCGCGAGAAGCAATTCTTTTCTAATCAGATTAAGGCCCTTACATCCGAAGGTATCACGCAGGAACAAATGGCAATTTTAGCAGAAGAACTCAAACATCCGAGACAGCCAGAAGTCTACTTCATACGCGTAGATGACCCGATTGAAAAAATGGACTTGCTCCGTATGGCGTATTTCCTATTTACCTCCGACAATGATTTCGAGATTCGCGTACAGCAGGTTTACGAATATCTTCGCAGGGAAATTTCCAAAAGTCTTAAAATTGATGAAGAAACACTCGATCACTTTGCAAAGATGAAAAGTGATAAACTCGGCATTAGCATCAAGCCGGTCATTAAAGAGTTTCTAGCTAAAAAACAGGCAGAGTAGTTTTGAGCACTTCCGCCGACCAAAAGGATAACGATAGTAATTTTTACAAATGGCGCTGCTTCATTGCCCTCGCCTACGTTGATAATAAACTCCATGAAAAAGAGATCGAATTTATAACGAAGGGTATTGATGAAATACCAGATGATGAAATTTCGGATAAACAACGGAAAATCCTACAAAAGGATATTTACGACAAAAAAGACCCAGAGACTTTTTTTAAACATATTACTGATCCGCTCGATAAGCTTGATCTGATGCGTATGGCGTATCTGCTCTTTTGGGCGGACGGCGAGTTTGATGAGCGTGAAGAAAGTTTTTATAACAACTTCCGTAAAGCCGTTGCACGATCACTTAATCTTGAACCGGATGTCATTGATACGTTGGTTCATATGCAGATCAATTCCAAATCCGTTTCGATTCGTAAGAAGTTGAAAGAGGTAATGGCAAAAGAATCGCTTGATAAGGATGAGAAAAAAGAAATCGATATGCCTCCTCCTCCCGCCGAAAAACCGAAAAAGACGGCCCAGAATGCAAAGGCGAAAGAAAAGACTAAAAAGGAATTTGATCTAGATAATATGTATGATGACGATATGGATATCGAATTTAGAGATATTCCTTAAACTCTTCCATAACCTCAGAGACGTTCTTTTTTGATGTTCCTGAACGCTGTTCCAGCACAAGGTCAATCTCATCCGTATCGACTTCTTTACCATTTTCCTTGTCGTACAGGCTCTGTAAAGACTTGATCACCTTATATTCCTTTGTGTGGTAATTACCGTCGGTAAGAACAAGGTCATAGGCAAAACTGAAGAATGCAGATTTATCAGAATCGTCCGTAATACCTTTAAACATCTCAACAGCATCTTTCGGATTCTTGATATCATCATAAAAAATATCACTCTGTTCATCCGATAGCTCAACATCCTCAAGGACGTTCTTCATAAAATCCAGCTCTTCATCGGTAATGATATTGTCCGCGTGTAAAAGGCTGTACAGCGTACGGAACATATAAAACTTGCTTTGGCTAATCATGTGAATCGTTTTGTATTTATTAACTTAAGATTATCTAAAGTATATTATACTAACATAATTATAACATCCTATTAATAAATCGCTAAACAAGAATCATTTACATCCTGAAAACAAAGCATGAAACCTTTATCAAATAGCTCCTTCAATAAATGGCGGTGTCTTATTGCACTGGCCCATATTGACGGGAAGTTTCAACCGGCCGAACGCGATTTCTTTATTAATAAGTTAAAAAATTTATCCGACGAAGCAGTCACGCCGGAGCAAATGGAATATTTTCAGGATGATTTTAAAAATCCGAAAAAGCCGGATATATTTTTTAAAACGATCGAAGACAGGCTTGAGAAAATTGACCTTTTGCGGCTATCGTACCAATTATTCTGGGCAGATGGGGAATTTGCAGACCGTGAGCGTAAGGCGTTTGACGAGCTTAAGCGCGTACTCGCCAAAACACTCGATATCGACAAGTACATCCTTGATCATTTTGCCAAAATGAAGGGCGGAAAGCTTGGCAT
>JAUICS010000417.1 GCA_030427765.1 Alphaproteobacteria bacterium | reverse complement strand
CCCACTTTAAAAGAAAATCCGAAGGAAGCCGAAATTGTTTCACACCGGCTGATGCTTCGTACCGGAATGATGAAGCAAACAAGTGCCGGTATCTATTCATGGCTGCCGATGGGATACAAGGTCCTGCGCAAAATTGAGGACATCGTTCGTGATGAACAGAATAAGGCAGGTGCGCTTGAAATTCTGATGCCGACAATCCAGTCCGCCGATTTATGGCGCGAAAGTGGCCGCTACGATGCGTATGGTGAAGAGATGCTGCGTATCAAGGACCGCCATGACCGCGATATGTTGTTTGGCCCGACGAATGAAGAGGTCGTGACAGATATTTTCCGTACGCATTGTAAGTCGTATAAAGACCTGCCGAAAATGATGTACCACATCCAGTGGAAATTCCGTGATGAAATCCGTCCGCGTTTTGGTGTGATGCGGGGACGCGAGTTTTTAATGAAGGATAACTATTCCTTCGACATAGATTACGAAAGTGCACTGTATTCTTACCAGAAAATGTTCCTGTCCTACTTGCGTACATTTAATCGTCTGGGGCTAAAGGCCATTCCAATGCGGGCGGAAACGGGCCCGATTGGTGGTGATCTTAGTCATGAATTCATTATTCTTGCCGAAACGGGCGAAAGCGAAGTGTTCGTTGACAAGAAATGGATGGATACCGATGTGACGGCCAGCGGTTTGTCATACGAGGATAAAAATAAACTCAATGGTTATTTCGATGATATGACATCAATGTTCGCCGTGACCGATGACATGTATGATGCCGAAACATGCCCAATTGATAAAAACGACCTTGTCACCGCACGGGGAATTGAGGTCGGGCATATTTTCTATTTCGGAACAAAATACTCCGAACCTATGAAAGCCGCTGTGCAGGATAAGGATGGTCAGTTATCGGACGTACATATGGGATCATACGGCATTGGCGTGTCCCGTTTGGTCGGCGCGATTATCGAGGCATCACACGATGATAACGGTATTATCTGGCCGGAAAGTGTTGCACCATTTAAAATCGGCCTTATCAATTTGAAGACAAACGATGATAACTGCACACGCAAATGTGATGAGCTTTATAACCAGTTTTCGGCGCAGGGTGTCGAGGTTCTGTATGATGACCGTGATGAACGGGCAGGGGCGAAATTCGCCGATATGGATTTGATTGGTATTCCGTGGCAACTTGTTATCGGTCCGAAGGGGCTTGCAAATGGCACGGCCGAAATGAAAAACCGCAAGACGGGCGAGAAGCACGAAGTGTCGATTGACTCTGCCATTGAAAAACTTGCGGCGTAATCGGTTTTTATGTTCTCAAAATTTGAAAGATTAGTTGCCTTACGTTACCTGCGTTCAAAGAAGCAGGAGGGTACGGTGTCTGTAATCGCGGTGTTTTCATTTCTCGGGATTTTGCTTGGCGTGGCAACACTGATAATTGTTCTTTCTGTTATGAACGGGTTTCGTGATGAACTCTTTACGCGTCTGCTTGGTCTCAATGGCCATGTTAGCGTGTATGCACGCGGCGGTAACATGGACGATTACGACTATGTGAAGGGATTGGTTAAGGGGTTAGACGGTGTTCAGGGCGCCTTTACCATCATCGAAAACGAAACACTTGTAAAATCCAAAAGTGTCTCCACCGGTGCCGTCCTTCG
>JAUICS010000416.1 GCA_030427765.1 Alphaproteobacteria bacterium | reverse complement strand
CGGCTGACCCTTGCGTCATGGCACCGACGGAGCCCATCCCGCGATAAGATTTATAGGAACGTCCCTGATAAAGAATAACTTCACCCGGAGCCTCATCCGTACCGGCAAACATACTGCCTAGCATTGCCGTATCGGCACCGGCCGCAATCGCCTTTGCCAAATCACCGGAATATTTAATACCGCCATCGGCAATCACCGGAATACGTTTTTTCTTACAGGCCTCTTTCACATCCATAATGGCGGTCAATTGCGGCACGCCAATACCGGCCACAACACGCGTTGTACAAATAGAACCCGGACCTATACCTACCTTGATTGCATCTGCGCCTGCCTCGATCAACGCCTTGGCAGCATCCGCCGTGGCAACATTACCGGCAATAATCTGCATGTGGTTATAACCAAGCTTCCGGATTTCCGCGACCGTATTCAATACATTTCGTGAATGACCATGGGCCGTGTCTACACAAATGACATCAAGTCCGGTTAACGCAAGCGCCTCAACCCGTTCAAGTCCCGTACGGCCGGTACCGATGGCGGCACCAACGCGCAAACGTCCCTGATCATCTTTACACGCATTTGGAAAAGTTTCCGACTTTTCAATATCTTTAACCGTTACAAGACCAATACATTTTTCCTGATCATCAACGACCAGAAGTTTTTCTATACGGTGTTTGTGAAGAAGACGTTTGGCCTCATCCTTATTCACCTCATTGTAAACTTTGACAAGATTTTCGGAGGTCATAAGCTCACGCACCGGCTGCCCTTCATTTTCGGCAAAACGGACATCACGGTTTGTCAAAATACCAACCAGACGACCATTCGCTTCGGTCACAGGTATACCAGAAATTTTTGCATGGCTCATTATATCCAGTGCATCCTGAAGCGTTGCATCTGGACGAATGGTAATCGGATTTACAACCATACCGGATTCATAACGCTTCACCTTTTTGACCTCTTCGGCCTGCATATCAGGCGGCAAATTTCGGTGAACCATACCGATGCCGCCAGATTGTGCCATGGCAATCGCCATTTCGGCCTCGGTTACAGTATCCATCGCGGAAGAAAGAATGGGTATATGCAGTTTTAGATCGCGTGTTAGAAGCGTTTCGGTATTTGTATCTGCCGGATGAACATCCGACTCACCGGGCACAAGCAAAACATCATCGAATGTTAAGCCCTCGCGAATACGATTTTGAATTTTTTGAGACCCTTTAAGACCAATAGACATGCAAATTCTCTTTCTTGTGAATTTGCAGTAAACATATACTCATTTCCGTCCCGTTTGTAAACAAGAATAACGGACAATTTTCAGTAGATATTTTGTTAATGACATGCCCATTGAAAATTACGGCTTCATTTGATAAACACTTAGGAAATTATATATAATTGTATATGAACGCCGAATGCTGGGTTCACATTTTTTAACTCGCTCAGATTAAGGAGGAGTACATGACTCGTTTAACTTTATTCGATAGCCCTTTGTTTTTGGGATTTGAACATTTTGAACAAACACTCGACCGTCTAAAAAAATCATCGGACGGATACCCACCATACAATATAGAACAAACCGGTGAGAATACGCTGCGCCTAACATTGGCAGTGGCCGGATTTACCATGAATGATCTCGATGTCGAATATGATCAAAACCAATTGATCATACGCGG
>JAUICS010000415.1 GCA_030427765.1 Alphaproteobacteria bacterium | reverse complement strand
CACCATCTCGCATAGCAATCCAGTCATCACGGATAAGAAGTCCGGCATTGTCCAAAACCTCCTGCGCCTGCCGTTCACTGAGTGGCCGTGGTATTTTCTTTGGCAGTTTAGGGCTTTGTAAATTCTTGATCTGCGGGTTGTGCAAAATGCCCTGCCGGTCCATCCAGTCGTAAAAGGATTTCAGACTGGAAAGTGCGCGGGCGCGGCTGCGTGCCTGATTTCCATCTTGTGCTTTCAGCGATAACCACGAACGGAAGTCGGTAATCCGGAGTGATGCCAAATCATTCAGGCAAATTAACTTTCCCAAATGCCCCTGCATGAACTGAAGAAAGTTCCGCAGGTCGGATTGATAGGCACGAACCGTATGCTTGGAAACGGCCTTCTCGAACGTCAGGAAATCATGCCATTTCGTTAAAACGGCATTCAGATCGGACTCACATTCCGGCCATAAAATCTCTGTCGACATGGCGTGTTGTTAAAATTCAAATGATATTAAGGCATAGATAAATGGGTGCGCAGGCAACGCTCGATCACAGAGGATAAAAACTGTATCTGGTTGGTGCCCAGCCCATCATGGAATAATGTCGGATCGCGGCTTCCGAACGCTATAAGCGCCGGCGGCGTATCATGTGAAATCTGCAGACGGATAAGTATTTGCGATTTAACGAGCTGGCAACCGCCGCCATAAATCGCTTCAATCCCGCAAATATCGGATTCGATTAAAACGGGATGGTTTTGCATCCAGTTTTCAATTGTGCCGCCCGGTACCACGCGAATGCCGGTCACATGGATATGCGGAATTTCATGGCCGTTTGATTCAACGACAACCGAACTTATGTCCACGCCGAGAAGGGACGCAAGGTCCATTGTAATTGTCTGTAATAAATCATCGAGTGAACGAGCATCCAATAAATGTATAACGGCCGTCTGGATTCGTTCCTGATTGTTCATATTGGCGCGGCTGGTTTCCACAATCTGTTGCTTTGCATCCAGAACGTTTTGTTTATCTTCCTGCAAGCGCTTGATCATATAGGTTTGGAAATCGGCAACACGGCGGCGCCCTTTGCCGCCGTCTTCAACAGAAGGCAGGGCCAGAATTTCAAGAATTTCGGGGTGCTGCTTGAAGAAACCCGGGTTTTCCTTCAGCCATTCTGCAACGTCTTCACTGCTTAGTTGATGTGTTGGAATATCGTCCACTAAAGTATCTGTCATAAACACCCGAATATGTTGTATTTAAGTTAAACCCAATACGTATAAGTATACCACACAAAACGGTGTAACGCCTAGTATACGCCGTGTATGTGCACAATAAATTTACGGAAATTCTGTTGTGATACTTAAGGCAGAGCCTAGAGTATTGATTGGCCTGTCTTTTTCCAGTCCTCGACAAATGCGGCCAGCCCCTTGTCCGTCAATGGGTGGTCGTACAATTTACGAATGGCATCGGGCGGACATGTCGCAACATCGGCACCCATTTTTGCGGCTTCGATAATATGCATCGGGTGACGTACGGACGCGACAAGAACCTCCGTCTGGAAATTCGGGTAACATTCATAAATGGAGAGGATGTCCGCGATCAATGTCATACCGTCCTGACTGATGTCATCCAGTCGGCCAACGAACGGGGAAATGAATGTGGCACCTGCTTTTGCGGCCAGTAACGCCTGCCCCGCAGAAAA
>JAUICS010000049.1 GCA_030427765.1 Alphaproteobacteria bacterium | reverse complement strand
CACATCTGTATCGGCCTTTGCGCCGATTGTGGCACCATCGCAGGTTCCATGGGGGCATAAGGCATTTACTGGATATTTGGGTGATGACCAGCAGGAATGGACAAAACATGATGCTTCGGCATTAATGTCGGGAACATCTGATCGTAGTGATAAGCCATTGATTCTGATTGATCAGGGGGATGCTGATCAGTTTTTGCCGGAACAATTAAAACCGGAGATGTTTGAGGCGGCCTGTGAATCGGTAAACCAGACATTGAATCTGAGAATTCAGCCCGGATATGATCATAGCTACTATTTCATCCAAAGTTTTATTGATGATCATATCAACCATCATGCGAATATTTTAAACGCGAATTAGACATATAATGTCAGTGTAAATTTTATGCACGGGTTCCACAGGCGAATCACAATTAATTTTGTCCGTTTAATACGTGTGTGTGTTATCAAAATATTGTGACGTAGATGGCTTGAATCAATATGTAGTATGACGACTTCAAAATAGGCATAGAGGAAATTCACATTTTTTTTCGTGTATAAAACGCCTGTTTTTCGGCAAAATTAAGAATTTGTTCATGTTTTCAAAAATAAAATGAACAACCATATATTGACCCCCAATCCGTAATTCGATACTATATATGGTGTTGGGGGAATCTTTCCGTCCTGGAAAACTATTCCAACGTCAAGAACTTTTTACATCCTCAAATCAAAAAATTTGAGGGGGCATTTGTCCCTTAAAACGGATCGATGTTTCCAACTTTATAACTTAAGGAGTTATCTGAGAAATGATAGTCGTATACAGCATGCCGGCATGTATTCAATGTACTGCCACGACACGTGAAATGGACCGCCGCGGTATTTCATACAGTGTTATTGACCTTACAAAAGATGAAGCCGCCTTTGCAAAGGTACGGGCAATGGGTTATATGCAGGCACCTGTCGTTGAAACCGAAAATGATCATTGGTCAGGTTTCCGTCCGGACAAAATCGGCGCATTGGCATCTGAAAAAGTTGAAGAGTTCGCCTAAGGTATTTCTGTGATGAATGTGGATCCTCTTCTTGTTTACTACTCCAGCCCGACAAACAACACACACCGTTTTGTTCAGTCGGTTGGTTTGCGCGCAAAAAGGATCCCGATTTCAATGAAGGAGCAAATAGAACCTGTGGATGAACCATATGTTCTAATATGCCCGACTTTCGCGGATGACGACGGTTCAAAGGCCGTCCCGAAACAAGTTATCCGCTTTTTAAACAACCCTGTTAATAGAAAGTTTATGCAAGGTGTCATTGCATCAGGTAATCGTAACTTCGGGGAATATTTTGCGTATTCGGGTTCGGTTATTTCACGCAAGTGCAACGTGCCGTGTCTTTACCGGTTTGAATTAAGTGGGACGCTACAAGACGTAGTGAATGTTAGGAAAGGAATAAAAAAACTATGGGAATCGTTGATGCCAAACGCGGCGGTGATGCAGCCAATGCAAAAAAACAATCAAAAGACAATGCCTCCGCAGATGCAAGCGCAGATGAGAAGTCAACTCGCGGGCCAATTAGCGGGTTAACCAAAGAGGAAATGTCGATGAAAAAACTAGACTTGGGTTCCGATATGGGTATTCCGGTTTCACAAAAGAAAAAACCGTCCAGCACAACAGAAGTACTTCAGCGTGAGGCGCAGAAGGCAGAAGAGGCATCTCTGGATTTCCATGCGTTGAATGCGATGCTGAATCTATATGACGAAAACGGCAAGATTCAGTTTGATAAGGATAGAAAGGCCGCTCGTCAGTTTTTCTTGCAGCACGTAAACCAGAACACTGTATTCTTCCATAACCTTGAAGAAAAGTTAGGTCATCTTGTGATGCAGGGATATTACGAAAGTAATGTTCTTGAGCAGTATGAGTTTGATTTTATCCGCGATCTGTACGATTACGCATATGACATGAAATTCCGTTTCCCGACATTTCTCGGGGCATATAAATATTACACCAGCTATACATTAAAGACATTCGATGGTCAGCGTTATTTAGAGCGTTATGAGGACCGTGCGGTTATGGTGGCATTAACATTGGCACGTGGTGATGAATCTATGGCGCGTCATTTGGTTGATGAAATTATTTCCGGTCGTTTCCAACCGGCCACGCCGACATTCTTGAATGCAGGTAAAAAACAGCGCGGTGAATTGGTATCCTGTTTCCTTCTTCGTGTTGAAGACAATATGGAATCGATTGGCCGTTCTATTAACTCCGCACTTCAGCTGTCGAAACGCGGTGGCGGTGTTGCGCTTCTTCTCTCCAATATTCGTGAAGTCGGTGCGCCGATCAAAAAGGTTGAAGGGCAATCATCTGGCGTGATCCCTGTTATGAAACTTCTGGAAGATTCATTTTCATATGCGAACCAGCTTGGTTCCCGTCAAGGGGCGGGGGCGGTTTATCTTCACGCTCACCACCCGGATATTCTGCGTTTCCTTGATACGAAACGTGAAAATGCCGATGAGAAAATCCGTATTAAAACATTGTCACTTGGTGTTGTTATTCCGGACATTACGTTCGAGCTTGCGAAGAATAATGAGTATATGTACCTTTTCTCGCCATATGATGTTGAGAAAGTCTACGGTGTTCCGTTCGCCGATATTTCCGTGACGGAAAAATACGAAGAAATGGTTGAGAACAAGCGCATTCGCAAGACGAAAATCAAGGCACGTGAATTCTTCAAAATACTTGCAGAAATCCAGTTTGAATCCGGTTATCCATACATCATGTTCGAAGACAACGTGAACAGTGAAAACCCGATCGATGGTAAAATTACGATGAGTAATCTTTGTACCGAGATTTTGCAGGTTGCCGATGCGTGTGATTTTAACCCTGACTTAAGTTACAAACATATCGGTTCTGATATTTCGTGTAACCTTGGTTCGATGAATGTTGCGAAGTCGATGGATTCACCAGACTTTGGTAAGACGGTTGAAACGGCCATCCGTTCCCTGACGGCCGTATCGGATATGAGTAACCTTGATTGTGTGCCGTCAATTGCAAAGGGGAATAGCCGTTCCCATGCCATCGGCCTAGGGCAAATGAATTTGCATGGTTATCTGGCACGGGAACGTATCTTTTACGGATCAGAAGAAGGTGTTGATTTTACCAATATGTATTTCTATGCCGTAACATATCATGCCCTTCGTGCATCGAACATGATCGCGATTGAACGCGGCGAAACCTTTGCCGATTTCGAGAAGTCGAAATACGCAAGTGCTGAATATTTCAATAAATACACGGACAAAAAATGGGAACCGGCGACGGAAAAAGTGCGTAAATTGTTTGAGGAGGCCGGAATTGACCTGCCGACGCAAGATGATTGGAAAGCGCTGAAAAAATCCGTCATGGAAAATGGTATTTACAATGCCTATTTGCAGGCCGTTCCACCTACGGGGTCCATTTCCTACATTAACAATTCAACGTCATCCATTCATCCGATTGTGTCCAAAATCGAAATCCGTAAGGAAGGTAAAATCGGACGTGTGTATTATCCTGCACCATATCTGACAAATGATAATCAGGAATATTATCAGGATGCGTACGAAATCGGACCGGAAAAAATTATTGATACTTATGCCGCGGCAACGCAGCACGTGGACCAGGGATTATCATTAACATTGTTCTTCCCGGACACGGCCACCACGCGTGATATTAACAAAGCGCAGATTTATGCGTGGAAGAAAGGTATCAAGACAATTTATTATATCCGTTTGCGTCAAATGGCGCTGGAAGGCACGGAAGTGCAGGGATGTGTGTCCTGTAGTTTGTAATATGGGTTTAGGGTTGGGTTAATTATCTTAACCTGCATTTTAAGAAAGGGAGAAGCCATGGGCGCTGAAATAAAACTGGATATGGAACCAAGCAATGATGATGGTAAAGTGACAAATGCAAAAATAAGTCGTGTGAAGGCCATTAACTGGAACCGTCTTGTCGATGAAAAAGATTTAGAGGTCTGGAACCGATTGACGTCAAACTTCTGGTTACCGGAAAAGGTTCCGTTATCGAATGATGTGCAATCATGGGGAACATTAACAGGTGATGAACAGCGTTTGACCATTCGTGTTTTTACCGGCCTGACATTACTTGATACAATTCAGAATGTTGTTGGCGCGCCGACATTAATGCAGGACGCAATTACACCGCATGAAGAGGCGGTATTAAGTAATATTGCATTTATGGAGGCGGTGCATGCGCGTTCATATTCGTCAATATTTTCAACCCTTTGTTCAATGCGCGATGTTGATGATGCATATGTTTGGAGTGAAGAAAATCCGAATCTTCAGCGCAAATCCGATTTGATTATGAAGGAATATGTTGCGGACGATCCGATGAAGCGGAAAGTCGCCAGCGTATTTTTGGAAAGCTTCTTGTTCTATTCCGGTTTCTACCTGCCGATGCATTGGTCAAGTCGCGCTAAATTAACGAATACGGCTGATTTGATCCGATTGATTATTAAGGATGAGGCCGTTCACGGTTATTACATCGGTTATAAATTCCAAAAGGCCTATAACGCCGCGACACCGATGGAGCAACTGGAAATAAAAGATTATGCCATTTCCCTTCTTATGGATTTGTATGACAACGAAACTAAATATACGGAAAGTTTGTATGACACTGTCGGTTTGACGGATGAGGTCAAAACATTTCTGCATTACAACGCGAACAAGGCATTGATGAATTTGGGCTTTGACCCGATGTTTCCATCCGAAATTTCAACGCCCAACCCCGCCATCATGGCTTCATTGTCACCAAATGCCGATGAAAACCATGACTTCTTCTCCGGTTCCGGATCATCATACGTGATGGGTAAGGCGGAAGAAACAGAAGACGACGACTGGGACTTCTAAAAACGTTCGCTATTGAAAAACGTATTTAAGGGCTGCGTCGACATGAATTCTGGTTGTGTCAAATAAGGGAACGGTACTGTCCTCTTGATCAACCAGCATTGTAATTTCTGTGCAGCCTAAAATAATGCCCTCTGCGCCATCTTTAATAAGAGATTGAATAACGTTACGATATACCTCACGTGATGTTTCATTAACAATGCCGTGACAAAGTTCATCATATATTATGGCGCTAACTTTTTCACGTCCGGCTTCATCCGGCACAACCGTATCGATGCCTTTTGCCTTAAGGCATCCTTTATAAAAATCCTGCTCCATCGTATATTTTGTGCCGAGTAAACCGATTTTGTCGATTTTTTGCTGCAGAATATTATCGGCGGTGGCATCGGCAATGTGCACAAACGGAATGGAAATGGCTGTAGCAATTTGATCGGCCATTTTGTGCATCGTGTTTGTTGCAAGAATAATAAAATCTGCGCCGGCGCGTTCCAATGCTGCGGCTTCTTGCGCAAGAAGTTTACCTTGCGTGTCCCAATCCCCTTTGTTTTTTAGATCGACAAAGACCCCAAAATCGACAGATGACAGCAATATTTTTGCATTATGATGGCCACCCAATATTTTCTGGACGCCATCATTAAGCCATTGATAATATTTGATTGTCGATTCCGGCGATAGACCGCCAATAATTCCGATCGTTTTCATGTTTACTATCCTTAATGTATTTTTTAGGTCACAAGAAAATTACTTGCACGTTTTTCGGCTGATGTGTCTCGCAAATATGATATATATTTTTTGAAAAGGAAGAAATATATGTTATCGGCTGCAAAACAAAATCAGTTTTATAAAGCATTTTTAGATAAAGATAATACGTTTGAGGGCACATTTTTTGTAGGCATTAAATCCACCGGCATATTTTGTCGTCCGACATGCAGCGCAAAAAAAGCAAAAATAGAAAACTGCGATTTTTTTAATACGGCGCAGGAATCGTTACTTGCCGGTTACAGGCCGTGTAAAATTTGCCGCCCGCTATCATTGCCGGGTGAAATGTCTGATGTTGTTAAGCGGCTGGTTGATGCGGTTGAGGAAGAACCTTCCCATCGCTGGTGTGATGAAGATATCCGGCAACGCGGTTTTGACCCGTCAACGGTACGTCGTCATTTTAAAAATCGTTTTGGTATGACGTTTGTTGCTTATGCCCGCGCGCGCCGTATGGGGATTGCATTAAAAACCATTCGGGATGGCGAACGTGTGATTGATGCACAAATCGATGCCGGATATGAGTCCGGTAGCGGGTTTCGGGATGCGTTTTCCAAAATCATGGGTGATAGCCCCGCCCATAAAAATAAACACGCGAAGATATTAAAAGCCGACTGGATTGAAACGCCAATCGGACCAATGATTGCCTTGTGCGATGATGATGCGCTTCATTTGCTGGAGTTTACCGATAGGCGTGGTCTGGAACGTGAAATTGAACGCCTGCGTGAACGTGAAAATATTGCAATTGTCCCCGGAAAAACCGATATAACTATGCAAGTGCGGAATGAGCTGGAGGCGTATTTTAACGGCACATTAAAAACATTTACTGTGCCATTAAAAATTTATGGGGCGGAGTTTCAACAATCCGTAATAAAGGTTTTGCAAACCGTTCCATATGCTGAAACGCGATCATATGGTGATCAGGCAAGAATACTGGGGAATCCGAAGGCGGTCAGGGCGGTTGCACGCGCAAACGGAACAAATCAGATTGCCGTTATTATACCGTGTCACCGTATTATTGGTGCGGATGGATCGTTGACCGGATATGCCGGCGGTCTGGCGCGTAAAAAATGGCTGCTTGATCACGAACGTAAAAGTATTTTAATGTAGGCGTTGTTGTCTATTTATTTGTTCGGAGGTACTCAGGGTGGTTATTTTAAATCTTCTTCTAATTATTATTGTTTTTGCCATAGTGATTATATTCATTATGGCGGTGCAGCAGCCAGATGAATTCCGTGTGACACGCGATATTATGATTGATGGTTCGCCGGATGATGTGTTCGACCATATCAATAATCTGAAGCGTCAGCATGAATGGTCACCATGGGTTGAAATGGACCCCGATGCCCATTATGAATTTGATGGACCGGAGGAGGGTGAGGGGGCCATCATTCATTGGAAGGGCGATAAAACCGGTGTCGGTAAGATGACGATTGTGGAGAGTAATCCGTCAAAATTAATACGGTCGCAACTCGATTTCCAAAAGCCGATGCAGGCAACAAATATTGCCGAATTTATACTTGAAAAAGAAGGCAATAAAACACACGTCACATCGCGTATGGTTGGCCCGAATAAGTTTATGGGTAAAGTTTTCGGCGTGTTTATGAATATGCAGAAAATATGCGGTGATCAATTTGAAAAGGGTCTTCAGAATTTAAAGGCGAAAGTCGAAGCGTAAACTTTATCAACCGCTTGGTGTTATTTCAGTAACACGTGTTCCCAGATCATTATGGTCATTGCTGGTGTAATCTATTTCAAATGATAGATTAATTGGCACATCACCTGTGCGGTTTATTTTGGCCTCATGCATTTTACGAACCGCGAGCTCGATGGCTTCTGCGATAACCGCCTCGCGTGTACGGCCATACCGATCGAATGATGTGTTTGGGTCCTTTGAATTTGTTAGTTTCGGACCATCATCGCCGCGTGTGCGTATCATAATCGATGATACGGTTTCCTGGAAACCGCCTTTGATGGTTTCTGTTTCGCCTTGAAGATTTGTAATGGTTCCACCAACGGCCGATAGACGGATAAATTCATTGTCCGGCCACTCCATCGCGGTGGTCCATACAACAATCCTGTCTGGCTTCCGGAGAGGTTTTCCATGTTTGTCTTTTGGTGGCATATCCTGAATAACAATAGCGGTACGGTCATAGAATGTTGCGTCTTCCCAACTACCATCCTCAAATCCGGCGTAGGAGCCGCCTTTTTTGCTGTCGTTAAAATTATCGTAAGTAATTCCGCTTTGGATTCCGATAGCGTATGTATTGAAATATTTTGCAAACCTGCCACCACGCATAACTAGGCTAAGGCATGAATTTGCGCGGATGGAGGCGCATTTTAATATATCATCACGCCCAAAGGGTTGTTCGTTCCGTCCGTGTGAAGGGGCCTCAAAATTCGTAACATAGGGCGCAACACCGGCTGCATCCAGCCCGTTTAGGACGGCGGTGTT
>JAUICS010000414.1 GCA_030427765.1 Alphaproteobacteria bacterium | reverse complement strand
CGAATAAATCCATAACCGTTAAACCTTGTCGTGGCATGGGGAATCACCTAGATTTTTAGGCAATAATTTGTTTCGATAAGGTGATATCCGATGAAAACACGTGCCGCAGTGGCCTATAAGGCCGGAGCCCCATTAACAGTTGAAGAGGTCGATCTGGAAGGTCCAAAGGCGGGCGAGGTGCTTGTCGAAAATATGGCAACCGGCGTGTGTCATACCGATGCGTATACTTTGTTAGGTGATGATCCGGAAGGTGCGTTTCCGGCTATTCTTGGGCACGAAGGTGCCGGCATCGTACGTGAAATTGGTGCTGGTGTCACATCTGTCGCCGTCGGTGATCATGTTATTCCGTTGTATACCCCTGAATGCCGTGAATGTGATTTTTGTCTGCACCCGAAAACCAATTTGTGCCAGTCCATTCGCTCGACACAGGGGCAGGGATTAATGCCGGACGGCACTAGTCGTTTTTCCATTAACGGCGAAAAAGTGCTTCATTATATGGGCACGTCAACATTCTCGAACTTTACCGTATTGCCAGAAATCGCCCTTGCCAAAATTCGTCAGGATGCACCGTTTGATAAGGTTTGTTATATCGGCTGCGGCGTCACCACCGGAATTGGTGCAGTTGTGTTTGATGCAAAGGTTGAACCCGGGTCGACTGTGGCTGTTTTTGGCCTTGGCGGTATTGGTCTGAATGTTATTCAGGGGGCGAAGATGGTTGGCGCAACCAGAATTATCGGGATTGATTTAAATCCGGCGAAGGTTGAGCTTGCCACAAAATTCGGCATGACCGATTTCATTAACCCTAAGGAAACAGATAATGTAGTTGAGGCGATTTGTGATCTGACAAATGGCGGTGTTGATTATTCATTCGAATGTATTGGAAATGTGAACGTGATGCGTCAGGCACTGGAGTGTTGCCACAAAGGATGGGGCGAAAGTGTTATTATCGGTGTGGCCGGTGCGGGGCAGGAAATTTCAACGCGTCCGTTTCAGCTTGTGACCGGACGGGTTTGGCGTGGTTCTGCGTTTGGCGGCGCGCGTGGACGAACCGATGTGCCGAAAATTGTCGATTGGTATATGGACGGTAAAATCAATATCGATGATTTGATTACGCATACGATGCCACTGGATGACATTAATTCCGCCTTTGATTTGATGCATGAGGGGAAAAGTATCCGTAGCGTGGTGATTTATTAAAATGCAAGAACAGGAATCACATATTTGTTTTGGCGGCACGCTGTCTGTTTATGAACACGATAGTGACGTTTTAGGATGCGGTATGAGATTTTCAATCTACCTGCCGCCGCAGGCAAAGGATGAAGCCGTACCGTTCATTACATTTCTTTCCGGTCTTACTTGCACACATGATAATTTTACAACGAAGGCGGGGGCGTATAAGGCGGCGGCGGAAAAGGGGCTGGCCATACTTGCGCCGGATACATCGCCGCGCGGTGATGATGTGCCGGATGATGCGGACTCATATGATTTTGGTAAAGGGGCCGGATTTTATATTAATGCCACTCGGGAGCCATGGGCGAAACATTTCCAGATGGAATCGTATATTGCGCAGGAGTTAAATGCGCTTGCCGTTGATATGTTTCCGCTGCGCAAAGATCATCAGGGGATATGCGGTCATTCCATGGGCGGTCATGGTGCTCTTACGCTTCATTTGAAATATCCTGACATATA
>JAUICS010000048.1 GCA_030427765.1 Alphaproteobacteria bacterium | reverse complement strand
ATAAATGACAGTGACGACCAGAGCCGTAGGGTCGCGCAGCCAAATAATTGCGTTTCTGGGGCCAACGAACACAGGTAAGACGTTTCACACCATTCAGGATATGTTGAAACATGAAACGGGGGTTATCGGATTCCCGCTGCGCCTGCTTGCCCGTGAAAACTATGACAAAATCGTTGAGGAGGTGGGGAAGGACAACGTTGCCCTGCTGACCGGTGAGGAAAAAATCATCCCGAAACATGCGCGGTATTATATCTGCACGGTTGAGGCCATGCCGATTGAAAAGGAATTCGATTTTCTGGCCGTGGATGAAATCCAGCTTTGTGCCGACCCCGACCGTGGGCATGTGTTTACCGACAGGCTTTTGCGCGCGCGCGGAATTGATAAAACGGTATTTCTCGGCGCATTAACCATCAAGCCCATTATCCAAAAACTTGTTCCATCCGCCGAATTCCGGCAAAGCCCGCGTTTATCAAACCTTGAATACCGTGGATATAAGAAACTGACCCGCCTGCCGAAACGGTCAGCAGTCGTCGCATTCTCCATAAACGATGTGTACGAAGTTGCAGAGATCATCAAACGCCAGCGCGGCGGAACGGCACTTGTGCTAGGCGCCCTTAGCCCCCGCACACGAAACGCGCAGGTCGAAATGTATCAGAATGGCGAGGTTGACTTTCTGGTCGCCACAGATGCCATCGGCATGGGGTTGAATATGGACATTCATCACGTCGCCTTTGCCTCCACCCGTAAATATGACGGCAAACGGATGCGTAACCTGACCACACCGGAAATTGCCCAAATCGCAGGACGGGCCGGACGGTATAAACGGGACGGGACATTTGGCGTTACTGGAAATGTGCAGGATTTTGACCACGAAATTGTCGATGCCGTTCAGACGCACACACTCGGCGACATTAGTGAAATTTATTGGCGCAACACAAATCTGGATTTCCGGTCCGTGCAGGATTTGATCGACAGTCTGGAGGCACCTTCGGGCATAAAACTTCTGACCCGCGGATATCCGTCCGACGATTACATGGCGCTTAAATCATTCACCCGTCATAAAGACATTATGGACCGGATGATTGATGAAGGGCATATCAGGCTTTTATGGGATGTGTGTCAGGTACCGGATTTTCGGAAGGCGTTGCCGGAGGAACATCACAAAATCCTAAAAGATATATTCATACGTTTGTGTGATGACTCATTGCCGGATCATTACATTGCCGAAAACCTCAAAAAACTGGACAACCCAAAGGGTAATGTTGATACACTGATGACCCGTCTGGCCTACATCCGCACATGGACGTATGTTACGCACCGGACAGATTGGATACAGCGTTCAACCCATTGGCAGGAAAAAGCGCATGCCATTGAAGACAGATTATCCGATTCCTTGCATGAATCCTTGATAAATCGCTTCGTTGACAGACAAAATGCTTTACTGATTAAGTCAAATATGAATAACCTAAACCCTGATGTCCGGCAGAATGGCGATGTTTACATCGGACAGGAAAAGATTGGGACGCTGAAGGGGTTCAGCCTGACACTTGAAAACAAACACGGAAGTTACAATTTAAAATCAACCATGACCGCGGTAAAACAAACACTTCAACCCGAAATCGATGAACGTGTCCGTCAGATTGTTGCAAAAGACGATGGACGTTTCAGTCTGAATAATGACGGCAATATCCTGTGGCAACCGGACAAAACGAATCCATTGCCCGGATCAACCATTGCCAAGATTAAAAAGGGTGATGACCTTTATAAACCGCATGTCCATATCCCGAATGCCGACCTGCTTGGTGATGACGATAAAAAGGCGGTCACGGATAAACTTCAAAACTGGCTACATGACCATATTAAGGTGACGTTAGAGCCGATGCTGGAATTCGCCGCCGACGACACATACAAACCATCCGTAAAAGGAATAGCGTTCCAGATCATGGAAAACATGGGCGTTGTGAACCGAAGTGACGCCGAAGACCTGATCAAAAACCTTGATAATGACGACCGTAGTATCCTGCGTAAGTACAAAATCCGCATGGGGCCGCATATGGTATACATGCGTCCGTTTACAAAACCTGCGACCATCCGCCTTCGTGCGATGTTATGGTCGGTGTTTAACGGCGTGGACCTTCCGGCAAAAGTGCCAAATGACGGCTCCGTTTCTGTATTGCAAGCCGATTACGAACTTGATGAAACCTATGCGCGCTGCATTGGGTATCCGGTGTGCGGACCGCGCCTTATCCGCGTGGATATGCTCGACCGTATTATCAGCGCCGCGTTCGACAACTCATCCAAAGGGCGTTTTCAGGCCACGCATAATATGGCGGAATGGCTTGGCTGCACCATCGAAGAACTGTATGCCATTTTAGAAGGTATCGGGTTTAAAAAGGTTCCGGACGATATTGTCCAGAAATCCACGCCGCCAGAGGAAACTGTGGCGGAAGATATTGCAACGGAAGCTGAGCCAGCAGAAGACAAACCTAAAGAGGACGTTGCCAAGGAAGAAGTCCCTAAAGAAACACAGGAAGAACTAAAAGCAGAAGAACAAAAATCCGAAGATGTAAAGACCGAGGATCAAAAAGCACCTGAGCAAAAGCCGGATTTGGCATTTTTCTACCTGAACATAAATAAGCAAAAGCCGCTTCAGCAGCGCCCGGCGCATAAAGGAAAACCAGGCGGCAAACCGCCATTTACCGACAAGAAAAACAAGAAATTCGCGGATAAGAAATTCGGGGACAAGAAGTTTAAGGGTAAAGGCAAAAGAGAATTTACCGTTGAGAAAAAACAAAAATTCACATCCGAGAATTTAAAACACAATCCATTTGCCATGTTGCAGGGATTGAAAAGTGACGAAGATAAATAATAGATGCGTGCGCTCAGATTCGTATTCTGCCTAGTAATAATACTTTTTTCCCACCCGCATCCTGCGCATGCCGCACGGTTTACCGGCAGTTACCTTCTGGAAGTCTGCGATATCGGGACAGACAAACGTGAACGCGTTAAGGGCGGACATGCGGTATGCCAAAGTTACATTGCCGGCGTTATCGATATGATGAATTTCATGGAATCATTTGAGGAAGACCAACTGTGCATTCCGCCGGAAACAACGCTGAACGAACTGCATATGATTGTGCTTCAATACCTTAGGGATAATGTACAGCACGATGACTTTATCGCATCACCCGCCGTGGCAACATCACTACTTGAATACTATCGGTGCAATTAAATCTAGGTTATGGTCTAACTAAGCAACCATTGCCTTTGGAAATTCAACTGGCCCAGCCTGATTATTCGCAAGCCATGCTTGAAAATCCGGATCGTTCTGACGAACAACACTGTGGTGAAGAGCGTGCCCTTCATTTTCCAAAGATGTATACGCCACATCAATCCCGTGATCGCGCATTTTTTCTACCTTCAATGCCGTATCCGGTTCGGATACGATTTTATCACCCTTTGCGGCAACAATTTCAACAGACACGCCAGATTCTTTCAATAAATCATAATATGCTGCGCTGTCTTCGAAATTGAAGCTTCTTAGTAAGGCACGAATCCAAGTTCCAGACACAGCACCACGATCAAGAGATGGGTCTATTTCTGTGACCATATTATATACTGTTTCATTCCATTCTTTGGCCCCTAGACGTTCACCGCCTTTTTCGATTTGTCTGTCCGTCAAATCACCCCGTCGCTTCAGTCCCAAAACGTTTTTACGAAGGAATGGCAGTTCCGCAGCAAGTGAAATTGCGGTCATTGCCATACGGCGGAAAATACCTGTCAGGCGGCCTGGCGCATTAAACTGCATAAACGGTGACACCGCCGTAATTTTTGTAATCGGACGTTCACCATTAATGCGTGTATCACGTAGAGCAATCGCAAGATATGATGCGGTTTTCCAACCTGTGGAATGCGCAATCATGCGCGTTGGAAACCACTCTGGATTTTCGTCTGCTAATTCCGCAAGGAAATCACGCTTTGCCTTGGCAAGTTCCATGACATTGTCCAATTCGATTGTTGCGTTTGAACCAATCTGATAAGAACGTCCGTGATCCGGCATATCTGTAATAATGACGCGTTTTCCTTGGTCAACAAGGCTTTGGATATCCGATTGAACCGCCTCTGAAAACTCACCAAACCCATGACAATATGTCACGGTTTCATTAATTTCACCTTCCAAAGGTTCGAAGACAGCGCCAAAAACTTTGCCATATTCTGCGCGATCAAGCTCAAGGATTCTTGATTTTGCTTCCAGATTGAAAAGTGTGTTTTCAATAGGCACATCTTTCATGAGCTTAACTTGTAGCGGCTCAAGATCAAATTTCTGAAAAAAACCACGATGCACAGATGCGTGACTGGAAAAAAGCGCAACAACGTTCGATAAACTCATAATAACCACCACTTCTAAATTATGGGCAGAGTTTTACATATATTAAAATCGCTTGTCAAGCGATTTTTACCGCACACCTGGGCCAGGTATCATTCTCATGCCCGACCCGTCAATCGTGGCGGTTGCAAAACGCGTAAATTCAACTTCTGCTTCCGGTTCATGGAAATCGGCATGTTTCTGACCGGTCACATATCCGCCACTACCCGTGTAACGCCAATCAACCGTTGCCCCTAGCTGCGATAACATTGAAATAAGACTGAACGTTTTTTCGTTGCTCACAACATTATCTTCACGTGCGACATGAAAACGTTTTGGTACACCGGAACGTGCAAGGTATTTTGCAAAAGGTGAATCCGGTGTATCCACATTCCCAGACGGGTTGTAATGTATAAGCTGTCCATAATCAGCCGTGGAGCGGACCATAAATTCACCTGCCGATCCTGCATCTATTCGTGGTTCTAACGTTAGCAGGCGGCGTTTGAAATGAACCATTTCCGGTGCCCCCGCATTATCAATATCTTTTTGCAAATCTTTATCACTGCGGTGTCGGTAAGGTGGTCTATCTTCCACAAGGTCCGGATAAACACGGTCGATATAACTTGCCAAAAATGCATCAACTTCGCGGATATGCACTTCTGCATCACCTACCAAAGCCTCCGGTAACGGATATTTTGCGCCGAAGTGACCGGACCAATAATCAACACTCGTAAAATGCTCCCTAACATCAATATCAGGATTCATTGCAAGGCGGGCCTCTAGTAAAGACACTGCCGAACATCCTGTCGAGTGCGCGCCGATACGAAGTGGACCTAATTCAAAATCACTGTCATTTTTCAAATAAGCTATAACATCACGAACCGATAAAACATAATCGTTGTAATCTTCCGTCTCGAGCTTAATATCATCATCAAGCGGGCTACGTGGAGCGCCCGTAAGTGGATGGTTGTTACGGTAAGAACGCCCATGATCAGCCATATCAACAGTGATAACACGATACCCTTGCTCTTGAAGCTGCCTAATCTTGTTAATTGAAAGCTCGGAGCATTCTGTTGCACCATGGACATATAAATAGTCACCGCGATGAGTAACACCGGGATCAGGCTCGGTTACAGAAAAGAACACATCGCCCTTACGATCAGGATGCCCCGATGCCTTCAACATATATCCCTTTGTATCCGTAGATAACATAAGAGCCTGTAACTCAGGATCAGCCGCTAGAATTTCTTTATTCTCAAACGTTGTGTCGGTGAAACGTTCCGCAGTCACACCTTCCAACGCGTTAAGGTCGAGCGCATTATCAGGATGCCAGTAATTCTCGGCCCGTTCTGCCCAACTACGACGTTGCGCCGCCCCTAGCCTAAGATATGTAATGTACGAACCCACAACCAAAATTGAACCGTGCGTTGCGGCCCAAGCCGTTACACCAGTCGTAAATTCTAGTGCTCTTCGAAGAAACCCTCTTCGCTTTTCACTTTGTAATCCTGTACGTGAACTCATACAAACACTCCCAAAGAAACAACAATTACATTATGTCAATAAATACTTAAGGTTATTTATACGATCATATTATTTATGTCAATAATAATTTTTTATTATTCTGGAGATACAATCAATATTTTCCCGTCTATTCCATCGGTTAAGACATAGATATTTCCGTCCGGTCCCTGCCGGACATCGCGGATGCGCTCACCGATGTCACCCAGCAATGCCTCCTGATACGAAACCTCTGCATTACCAGTGACATCATCATAATCAATGGCGACACGGCGAAGGTGCTGTCCAGCAAGCGCACCGACAAAAACATCGCCCCGCCAATCCGGGAACTTGTCACCCGTATAAAATGTCATACCGCATGGTGCAATGGACGGGTCCCAGTATAAAAGCGGTTGCTCCATGCCCGGTAAATGGGTTTTGTCGGTAATTGCTTCACCGCTATAATCCACGCCGTATGTAATTTTCGGCCAGCCATAGTTGGCACCGGATAAAATCACGTTAATTTCATCGCCGCCTTTCGGACCATGTTCATGCGCCCATATTTCCTGTGTACGGGAATTATAAATTATGCCCTGCACATTTCGATGTCCGTATGAAAAAATCTCGGGCTGTGCAAACGCATTCTTGGTAAACGGATTATCTGCCGGAACGCTTCCGTCCTCATTAACCCGTATAATGCTTCCCAGATGACTTGATATATCCTGCGCCTGATGCATGTCATACCGTTCACCAAGTGTGATATACAGTTTACCGTCCGGACCGAATAGCAAACGTGAGCCAAAATGAAGGCCATTTGTCCGCCGCGGTGCCGACACAAAAATTTGCTCCACTTCCGTAAGTTCACTTCCGTTAAGCCGCCCCCTTGCCACTGCGGTACTATGATCGCCATCGCCCGGCGCAACGTAACTCAAAAATATGTATTTGTTTTCCTCGAAATCAGGATGAAGGATTACATCCAGCAATCCACCCTGCCCCGTTGCCACAATCGGCGGGAGCCCCTTGACCAACCGCGGGGCATTTCCGTTACTGTCCAGCCGCACAAGCCGTCCGGCCTTAAGGGTGACGAGCATATCCCCGTCTGGCAGAAACGCCAGCGCCCATGGATAATTCAAACCGGATGTTAGGGTCGTGACCTTATATTGATGTTCACGCGATGAAAACGTTTGCGCATGAACCAATAGTGGATACAAAAATAGGAATGTAAAAAGCGATGCTAAAACAACACGCATTAATTTGCCCGCACAACAATGTAATCGGCAACGTCGGATAATTTCTGACGGATAATACTTGGCGGTAAATCAATAAGACATAATTTGGCCTTTTCCACGTATTTATTGGCAAGCTCAACGCAGCGGCCAACCGCCCCTGTTTTTTCGATAAGCATTTGTGCGGTTGTTAAATCACCATCCGCGACATCCTGTTCAATCATCGTGGTCTGCCAAAAGAGAAGTTCTTTTTCGTCCGCTTGCTCCAGCGCATAAATAATCGGCAGGGTAAATTTACCCTCACGGAAATCATCACCAACCTTTTTGCCAAGGCGATCTTCCTGCGCGGTGTAATCAAGTATGTCATCCACAATCTGGAATGCCATACCAATGTTATGACCGTATTCGCGCATATTGTTCACGATGTCATCCTCCACACCGGCGATGACCGGACCGACCTCACACGCCGCCGCAAATAACGCCGCCGTTTTGCTTTCGATCACGGCGAAGTAATCATCCTCTGTCGTTTTTAAATTGCGTTCTATATCGATTTGGCGAATTTCGCCCTCGGTAATAAAACGGGATGTTTTTGACAGAATATCCAAAACGCGCATATTGCCCGTTTCAACCATCAGCTCAAATCCTCGAGCGAATAAAAAATCACCAACAAGGATACTTGGTTTGTTTCCAAACATCTGGTTTGCCGACGCCTTCCCACGCCGTTCAAGGCTTTCATCCACCACATCGTCATGTAGCAAGGTTGCGGAGTGGATATATTCTACCGTTGTGGCCAGCATATGGGCCTTCGTCATGTCACCGTCGAAAACTTTTGTGCAGGCAAGGGTCAGAAGCGGACGAATACGTTTACCGCCGGCTTCGATCAAATGGCCGGCAATTTTCGGAATAACTTCAATCGATGATTGCAAACGGTCAATGATCAACGCATTTGTGGCATCCATATCGCCTTTCAGCATTGTATTCAGATCACCTAAAGGATCGGATGATTTTGCGGAAGACG
>JAUICS010000413.1 GCA_030427765.1 Alphaproteobacteria bacterium | reverse complement strand
GGGAACGCTCGACATTAACCAAAACACCACATCACCGGAAAATTATAAAGTTGCGTCGCTGGTGACGACACCGCCGCCAACACCATCTACAAAAAAAAGCAAACCACTTGTGATCATAGACCCCGGCCATGGCGGTGTTGATCCCGGCGCGATAGGCACGAACGGCGTTCGGGAAAAAGATATTACATTGTCCCTTAGCCAAAAGCTTAAAAAAATGCTGGAAAGCAAAGGATATAATGTCAAGATGACGCGTACGAATGATACATTCATACGATTGCAGGACCGCGTGGCATTCGCACATGAGCAAAAGGGTGACATTTTTGTATCCATTCACGCGGACTCTATCCGTAAAAATAACGTTAGCGGCGCATCCGTTTACACACTTTCCGAAACGGCATCGGATGCGCAAACCGCAAAACTTGCTCAGCGTGAGAACCAGGCCGACCTGATCGCCGGCATTAACCTCGCCAGCGAGGAAAAGGATGTCGCCAATATCCTTATCGACCTTGCGATGCGTGAAACCATGAACCAGTCCAAGTTTTTTGCGAACACCCTGGTCGAAACAATGAAATCAAAACGCATAAACATGCTGGATAACCCACACCGATATGCGGGATTTGCCGTTTTGAAAGCGCCGGACATACCGTCCATACTTGTCGAAAGCGGATTTATTTCGAACGCGCAGGAAGCCCGATTATTGTCAACATCGGCCCATCAATCAAAGATCGCAAACTCCATCGCCAGCGGTATTGATGCTTATTTCGCCCGTGTTGACCATAATAACCGCATTTAGCCTAACGGCCTCAATTTCCAGAGATACCTTTCTGAAATAAATATAAAAAATCACGTTTTGCTATATTCAAATATGAAATGATGTTGTATATACTTATTTGGTATTGTATGTGTTCGCATATCAACGAATTAAAAAACACGAATTAAAAAACACTAAGAGGATTATGATGAATAAATTCACAGGATTACTTCTTGTTACTTTGACTGCAGCTACGCTAGGCGCATGTTCTGCTGATGAAGGTAGCTCATACTACAACAGAACTGGTTCCGTATATGACAACAACCAAGAAGATGACGTATACAGTGCCGCTCAAAAGCACAAAATGATGATGGAGAAAGAAGCTCCTAAAAAGCGCGTACGTCAGAACCGTACTGAGCGTCAGTTCAACAATTCTGTTCGTAAGTAATAGAATATTTAGTTGAGATTTATGATTAACTGCCTACACTTGTGAGGCAGTTAATTTTTTATGGGCGATATGGCACTTTTTCTTGCAATCATTCAATTTGTATTCGCATCGACAATCGGTTTTTTCTCACCGGCCATTTTGATCAACCTGCTGATCAAATTTGATTTCATTACAGAAGAAAATAGCGCAGCATTCGATGCATCCTTCAGTAGCTGGTTTTTCGCCGGCAGCATGCTTGTGCTGCTTGTCAGTGTTATTGTCGGATTATTTGGCTTCACAATTAAAAATATTGTACCGCGCACGATTTTACTGTGGCTGCCGGCCATTACGCCGTTTGCCTATGCCTTGATCGTCGCTATGCGCTTTACATCCTAGATTTAAGATTTCGAAATACGGGTTTTGGTTATAATCGGCTGCGGGAATCCCGTCCGGTATGTAAGTGCATCACGAAGGTTAAGCCAATCCACCGTCACATTATATTCGGAAGGGTCCAC
>JAUICS010000047.1 GCA_030427765.1 Alphaproteobacteria bacterium | reverse complement strand
ACAACAACCTGCAATGCGGCATTGTCAATGTTTGCCATTAATTGCTGACCCGCTTCGCATTATCATCGGATGAATTGGCATTCACCGGCACATGTGCAATATCTGTCAAATCAGTAACGATTTTTGACGTTGCCAATTTGTCCTGCACCACCGTGTTTGCGAAGCCTTCTTTTACATCTTTTTTCAAATCGCTGTCGGTTGCGGCCTTCTTATCCTGCGCTGGTTTATCATCGTTTTCTGCCGAATTTTTGCCGGATGTGTCTTTACCTATTGCGCCTTTATCAAAAATAAGGCCAAGAAGACGGGATAACGTATCGCGCATATCCTTACGGTGCACAACCATGTCGACCATACCGTGCTCAAGAAGGTATTCTGATGTCTGGAAACCATCCGGTAATTCTTCGCGGATTGTTTCCTGAATAACGCGTTTACCCGCAAAACCGATTGTGGCGCCCGGCTCCGCAATATGAATATCACCCAGCATCGCAAATGATGCGCTAACGCCGCCCGTTGTCGGGTTTTTAAGAATTACGAAATATGGAAGACCCGCGTCCTTAACAAGCTGGACCGCGACAACCGTTTTCGGCATTTGCATCAGGGATATGGCCCCTTCCTGCATACGCGCGCCGCCGGATGATGGGATAGCAATGAATGCGGCCTTTTCCTCAACCGCGATTTGTGCGGCCTTCGCAATACCTGCGCCAACGGCCGCGCCCATGGAACCGCCCATAAAATCAAAATTCATGGCCGCAATAACGGTTTTGTGACCGCCGATTGTACCCTTTGCGATGACAAGCGCATCTTGTTTACCGGTTTTTGTCTGTGCCTCCTTCAAACGATCAACATAACGTTTACGATCTTTGAATTTGAGGGGGTCGTGCGGAACCTTTGGCAGTTCGACCTCAGTATATTTTTCGCCGTCAAACAAAATTTTCAGGCTTTCTTCGACAGAAATCTTCATGTGGAAGTTGCAGTGATAGCAAACATTCACGTTCTTTTTCAAATCCGTATGAAAAAGCATACCTTCGCAAGACGGGCATTTGTGCCACAAGTTATCCGGCACATCTTTTTTCGAAACGAATGAGCGTATTTTGGGTCTTATGAAGTTTGTAAGCCAGTTCATAATCTCTCCTAAGCTTATTAAAAATTCAAAATTGTTCTTAAAGGGCGCTTGATAACATTTTTACCGCTGATGAAACGGCCTCAACCCGGTTATCATTATCTGCATCCTGCGCCGTTTTTACGAGTACACTGCCAACCACAACGGCATCGGCGATACCCGCCATATTTTTAACATCGTCAGGGGTTTTTATACCGAATCCAACCGCAATTGGCAAATCCGTATGTTCCTTCATCATTTTTACCTGCTCGGCCACATCGGTTGTTACCGCCGATGCGGTGCCGGTAATGCCTGCAATAGAGACATAATATAGATACCCGGAGGCATCTTTAACAACAGTTTTCAGGCGTTCGGCCGATGTTGTCGGCGTAATCAGTTTAATAAAATCAAGATTATGGGCCTTTGTATACGGCACAATTTCATCCGCCTCCTCCGGTGGAATATCGACGATAAGAAGGCCGTCCACGCCGGCCTCACGCGCGTCCTTACAAAACGCATCAACCCCATAGGCGAGCAAAGGGTTAAAATACCCCATCAGCACGACCGGTGTTTCATCGTCGCCCTTACGAAATTCCGCCACCATTTGTAGAATTTTTTTATGTGTCATACCGCCAGCAAGCGCACGTAATCCAGCCTGCTGGATTGTCGGGCCATCGGCCATCGGGTCTGTAAACGGCATGCCAAGTTCGATGATATCCGCGCCCGATTCCGGCAGGGATTTCAATATCGCTAGTGATGTATCATAATTGGGATCACCGCCCATGACATAAGGAACAAAACCCTTACGGCCCTGCTGCTTCAAACGGTCAAATGTCTTTTCTATACGGCTCATGCTATCTATACATCTTTCAAAAAATTAAGCCGGATTATCGTTCAATAGACGGTTACGATATTTCCGCCGACGTTTCAAAACATCATTTATAAGTATTTCCCATCGTCCTGCAATCTTTTCCGGACGGAATTTCTCAATTATGCTACGCGCATTATGTCCGTACTCAACCCGCTTTTTCTTGTCAGACATAAGGATATCAAGGCCTTTGGCCAGCGAAGACACCCGATCACCACCGCCATCAACCAACATCCCGTTATATCCATCCACGATCAATTCATTTGTACCAGGGCAATCGGAAAATCCGATCGGCGGCAAACCGAATGACATGGCCTCCGCCGTAGCAAGACCAAAACTTTCATAAAGTGACGGAATGACAAACACATCGGCATGTTTATATTCCGGTGCAATATCCTTTGTCGCGCCCGGAATATGGATTTTATCCTGTAAGCCAAGCATGCGGACGCAGCTGTCCAGATCAGCCTTTAATTCCCCCTCCCCGATAATACGGAGTTCCCAGTCCGGATATTTAGACACCAGTTTTGCAAAGGCACGGATAAGTGTGAATTGATCCTTTTGCGGATTTAAACGCCCCACATTCAATAATACCTTTTTCCCTTTGCGCTGTTTCAAATGCTCCTCCGTCTGGCGACGCGCGCCGGGCGGCAGGAACACCGGATTGGATACAACGGAAATACGGTGACGTATAAACCACGGGTAGAGTTTCTTTACATTCTGCGAAATCACGGTAAAACGCGATACGATAAAAAACGCACTAAGCAAAACACTTAAATACTGGATCGGTGTGGAACGGTAATGCGCGGGGACAATATGTTCACTTGCGATAACGGGAATACCGGTTCCGGCAAGCGCGAATGACATGGGGACATACATGCTATGCATAAACGCGATAACGGCGTCCGGCGGGTCACGCATAATCACCTCACGCAGCGCATAAATACGGCGGCACGTATCCCAGAACGTTGATTTTTCGGTGGCATCCCCTAAACCCAGCGACAAACGCTTCACGCTAGGGTCGAGGGTATAAAACGACTGCCCCCCGGGCATATCAAACGTAATCAGGCTGACCTCATGCCCGCGCTTCACCATTTCCTTGGTAATCGTGGCAATGACACGTTCGGCCCCGCCCTTGGCATAATTCATGCCTTTGATTGCAAAAAGTATTTTCATTTATGCCTGTTTTTATAGAAGTTCCAGGCGGTTTTGACAATATTTTCCAAATCCGACTGTTCCGGCACAAAACTCAAATCTGATTTGGCTCTGTCAACATTGGCAATCAATACCGGCGGATCACCGGGACGGCGATCTTTTTTGACAATTCTGAAATCCGCGCCCGTTATGGTCTTTACCGTATCCAAAACCTGCTTAATTGAATATCCCTGCCCCAGACCAAGATTATATGCCCCGCCTTCACCGTTATTTAGCAAACGTTCAATGGCCAGAACATGCCCCTTCGCCAAGTCCGACACATGCACATAATCCCGCACGCATGTTCCATCCGCCGTCGGATAATCATCCCCGAACATTTGAAATTCCGGCGCGTCACCAAGCGCAGCAAACAAAATACGTGGTATCAAATGTGTTTCCGGTTCGTGTTCTTCACCAATCTCGCCATCCGGATCCGCGCCGCACGCGTTGAAATACCGCAAGGCACACGTATTCAATCCATATGCATGACCGTAATCCCGTAAAACGGCCTCTATTGCCGCCTTCGTATGGCCATAAGGGTTAATCGGGTTAATCGGCGCGGTCTCATCAATCGGCACATTTTCAGGAACGCCATACACCGCTGCGGTACTTGAAAACACGATATTTTTTATGCCGTGTACCACCATCGAATCCAGTAATACCAATGTACCGGTTACATTATTGTCGTAATAAATGGCCGGATTTTGAACGGACTCGCCAACCTCAATCAAACCGGCGAAGTGTATGACTGCATCCGGTTTATATTCTGCGAACGCCGCATCAACATCATCCTTATTACGAATATCGCCTTTATGAAGCGGCCCCCATTTCACGGCATGTTCATGCCCTTTTGACAGGTTATCGAACACAACCGGGGTATATCCGGCGCGTGACAACGCCTTACATGTATGACTGCCTATATATCCGGCCCCGCCGGTTACCAAAATGATTTTATCGTCACTCATTTTTTGTATTTCCCTGACGCTTCCTCAAACAAATGTTCCCACGATTCAAATATGCTATCCGGATCATACGCCTTCATACTTTCTTTTGCCGCAGCACCCATTTGGACCCGTAAATCTGGTGATTCCATTAATTCACGTAATGCATCGGCCAGATTTTTGTCATCGTCTGCCCCCGGCGCCAGTAAACCGGTTGTTTTATGCGCAATCAAATCCGACACACCGGGACATTCATGAAACCCGACAGACGGCAGACCAAACGCCATGGCCTCCGCCAGCGCATTCGGAAATCCTTCCCACAATGACGGCAGGCAAAATAAGTGGGCCTTCTGGTAATAATTATCAACGCCCTTACGCTCACCGGTGATTGTAATTTTATCCTTCAGTGCCAGTTTTTCGATTTCGTCTTCGATTTTCGGCCTATCCTCCCCGCCGCCAACAATCACCAGTTTCCAATCCGGAAAGTCGTTGTGGAGGTGAGCAAACGCCCGCACAAGGGTCATAAAATTTTTCTGCAGCGATACACGCCCTACAGATAACAGGATTTTTTCTTCATCATCCCGCCCCGCCGGATCGGCACTGCCCTTTGCCGGAAAGACAGGATTCGGAATAACCCGCATTTTATGGCGCAGATAATCGGGATAATCCTCACAATACCGTTCAATCTGGACCATCACAAAACGGGCCAATCTAAATAACTGGAATTTGATATTCTTGAATTTACCCTCACGCAGATAATTGAAACGTGACGGCGCATTGCGCTCCGCTGCAATAACGGGCACACCAAGGCCAAACACGGCAAGGCGTGCGGTCAAAAACGCGCCATCCTGAAAACCGATAACAACATCGGGTTTAAAGGCCTTAACAAATGACCGGATTTCGGATAAACGCTGAAAACGCTGGGACCATGTTGCTTTCTTCAATGGGTCGCCAATATCAATTTTCTTCCAGACCACTTTGTCATCCAGCGGGTAGTATGATGTTGCCGTTTCCGGATCAAACGTAACAAGCCCGACATCATGACCGCGCTTAATCATTTGATTCATAAGCATCGAAGACATGCGTTCAACGCCGCCGACAATTTTGTCATATTTTCGTGATGCAAACAGAATTTTCATATGTATTCCAGTGGATAACCTATTCAAATTTTTCCATGCGCATCTTCCATTCATGGATAAGACGGCGCGGGGCGGATTGGAACATATGCCCGATGGCCGTTAATGGGTAATGGCACATCAAACGAACAAACGTTTTCATGGCGCGGTAAGGTTCGCCGGCAAAGTGATGATATTTAATTTTTGTCCAGTAATGAGCGTATTCATAACGGTCAAGGCGCATCAGATCATCACGGTATTTTTCAATAAGCGTCAGGTCACTTTCATAATTTTTCTTTGGTTTTTTATCCATTCCATCCGATGGATATTGCGTTACCAGACGTTCCGGACACCCAACAAAATGGCCACCCTTCTTACCCAAACGAATGGCAAAATCGCAGTCCTCCGTCCGCCGAAGCAAGGGGTCATACATACCAATCTCGGCATATACCGATTTCCGCAGCATTAAATTGCAGCTTGGTGTTCCGTTTCCATAAAATACGTTCTTCGGGCGCGGTGCGAATAAATGGTAACGCACCATATCCTCACCCACCGGCACATCCGGCCTAGACCCGATTGCATCAAAATAAAAGACATATCCATTCGGATATTGTCGCTGTCCGGACGCATAGCACGCGGCAAGCGGCGGGTTATGTTCCTGCTCATACGTTGTTAATGTTTTATACTGCACTGACAAACGGGATGGCTCACTAACATCATCATCATCGAAAATGGCAATAAATTCGCCTTTTGCCTCCCCGATTAATGTATTCAGTGCACCCGCAAACCCTTTGTTATGCTCATGCGTAACCAAACGTGCGTTTGCATGCCCCTTAATCGCATCCTGAATAACTGCGTTGGAATTGTCGGTCGAGCAATCATCAATGATAACAACCTCTAGATTTTCCCAATCCTGACGCAACGCGGAATCAATCGCCCGCGCGATTGTATCGGCGGCATTGAAACAGGTTATTCCGGCTGTAATCAGGGGGAGTTTTTCAGTTTGCGTCATATGGTCGCTTAAACGGTCTATGTATTGTACTTACGGTGGTAACGTCCAAAGAGTGAATTAAACTTAATATTCGGTAATGCCCATAATATACGTGAAAACGTCGAGTTTGGAAATTGCAGAAATAAGGAAACCAACATTATCACAAAGGAAATGCGCTTTCCGGACAAATACGTAAACTTGGCATCCAGCCATTTCAGGCAAAATTCACTATTGCCACTGTTCCGGTTTATCGTATCGGCATGCTTTTCAATGATCATGCGATGGTAACGCCGCTCTTCATCCAGTTTTTTTTCGCTACCGGTCGTCATTGTTTGCGTTACTAACGGCCTATCCAGCCCGACAAAATACCCGCCAGCAAGAGCAATCCGAACATTGAGCTCCGTATCCTCGCACCGACGAAACCCCTCATCAAAACCACCAACTTGTCTATAAACATCCGTTCGTGCCATTTGCGAGCATGTCGGCATAGATCCAAAACCGTTTTTCACGGGCTTCCCTGTTAATATCCGCATGGCCATTCCCATACCCTGCGGAACATGCGCGGCGTGTTCCATCACCATATCCGGTGCCTGTTCAATCCGCTCGGCTCCTTCGGGGTATACCTGACGGCGCGGGGCGTGGCATATGACCGGTTTGATTTTCTCGATTTGCGCTTCGCATGTGATAATACGTTCATACTGCTCCCGAAGCCGCTCCGGCAAACTGGTGTCGTCATCGTCAAAAAAGGCGATAAATTCCCCCTGCGCCATTTCAATGATTTTATTTCGATTATATGCAACGCCCCTATTATCAGGATTACTGTGAACACGTAAATTTTTATGTTCATCGGCCAAGGCGCAAATGATGCTGACCGTTTTATCGGTCGAATGATCATCAATAATCACGATTTCGGTATTCGGCCAGCCTTGGTCCAGCGCCGATTTAACCGCTGCCATAACCGTATCCTCTGCGTTATACGTAACAATCCCGATGGTAATGAGTGGAAAATCGCTGTTATCTGTCATTTGGTTTTATAACGGGCAAAAAAATCATCTAACCGATTGTTAACGACATCATCACAAAATTCAATCGTGTCCTCCGATAACTCATCCTTATATCCGCCCACGCTCCCCTTACGGATACGCCCCCAGCTATCTGAATTTTGATCATATTCTTCCGCATCGTCACGCGCGTTATAATGCGCGGATTGCCGTTTTTTCATATTTTGAAAAGAATTAACATCCAGCGACCATGTAAGTGCATCCTCATCAACGGAACATCCAAGTAAATGAGCAAACATGTCGCCCCAAACATTCAAATCCAGAGATTTTAAATCCTCGTAATACATAAATTTTGTGTTTTCCTGCCCCGCATGATCGGCGCGTAATTCATTATAAAAACTAACAATAGGCACTATGCCCAGCTCATCCGATTTCACGAATTCATTGATTGTTAAGCCTGGATCAAAATGAGGCGGCTGTTTTTTACGCGCACGAATGACCGAACGGGCCATTTTATGGTGATAGAAACTTACAATCGTGTCCCGTGGATCACGAACCAGAACAATGACCGGACAGGATAAAAACTGGTTTATTCTGGGGGCGTTTTGATTGGCCGCATCCTCAAAACCAGGAACATATTGTGAGTGACTGAAAATCACACGGCGCGTATCGTAACAATATTGGCCGTAATCTTTTTCAGGTGACAACGTGTATTCCAAAGGTTCTTGGATACCGTCCTTTTTACGTGCGATATAATTCGTCAATACCGATTGCACCCATGTTCGTCCGGACTTTTTGAACGAGATAAAGTAGGACAATTTACGCCATGCATGTACGCTGTAAAACCGGTTGTGCAGGCATGGTCCATATAAAATTCTATTTCGTAATTCGAAGAAGGGCATCAGGCGGCTTCGTTAT
>JAUICS010000046.1 GCA_030427765.1 Alphaproteobacteria bacterium | reverse complement strand
GTGCGGTAATTTCAACATTGGACGCGTATTCGGTAAATCCTCTGGCTGGATAACGTTTTTGCAGAAAAGCCTGTGTGACGTATACAACGGCGGTCGCGTGTTTCAGCATTTTACGTGCACGCGCGTACTTTACCCATGCGTACAGTTTTCCAATGACTGAGCCGTGATACCATGTGTGATCGAACGCACAGCCTGACATTTCAACGGCGTATGGTTTTTTATGTTTGCGTGCGGCTTTGGCCGCAACCATACCGAATTCGACAGGTCCACGGATAATGACGGCGTCGGCGGCCTTTACCTCCTTCTCAATCCCTTTTGTGACGTGTTTTGATCCAAATAGGCGCTTTATCGGAGTATTTATGTTGGGAAAGAGTTTGAATTTAACATGCGCACCGTTTGACTTATCCAATTTTTCGGTATCAGCGTCATCGGTTTTTTCACGGCCGATAATTGTTAACTCTTCAAAATGCGGAAGAAATCGTGTGTGCCACAGTCCATAGGGAAAGGCACCCAATGCAAAGGTGTTCCCGTCCTTATCCTGTTTGTAATAGGTGTCGTGAACAAACAGTGCCTTCATAAATGCGCCTAAAGTGGTTGATCCAAGTTGGTTAACAATAGTGTTACAGTTCGCCTGTTACGCCCAATCTTAAAATATTTTGGTCGTAATCGCCACTACCAACTGTGCTTGTTTGTTCAACATGCTGTATCCCCACAAAAGTACTGATATAACGGCTTAAATAATGACGTAAATCCAGATTGTATGTGTATATATCTTGTTCGCTGTCCGATCCTGAAAAATCATCGTTTTTCCAGTTTAGGCCAGCGTTAAAATCGAATTATCCATAATTTAAGATACTTGTAAAGTTAATAATCACTTTGGAAATCTAGCGTCGTTGAAATAACACCGAGACTAGTGTCATTGTCGTAATCGATCTCACGTTCGCCAAAAAGTGTTAGCGTTAATTTTGATATTGGGTTGTATGACGCACTCACAAAGAAATTGACTGTTTTTTCATCATCCGTTGCGGCTTGGTCGAAGCTTTGTTGTAGATAACCAATGCCAAAACGCCCGAAAAACAGGTCTTTATAGCTTGTTTGGAAGCCACTTAGGAAACTTGTCTGGTTGCTGCCTCGCCCAGGCGTGTCGAATGAGTTTTCGGAATACCCTGAGGACAAGAAGATTAGGTGGTCTTGGTCTTTTGTGTCGGACCCTAGAAATTCATAACTTAATGTCAGATTCAAACCTTTTGTCACGCGGTTATTGTCACTAAAAATAATTGGCTGTCCGGTTAAATCGGAAGTGCCGTTTTCAAAAATTGTTTTTTTATAGGAACCGGTTAAATTCGCTATAATGCGATTGAATCGGTGCGTGGCACCCAAAACCGCTTCATAAATCTGTTGCTCGATTTTTTCAGTTGTAAATGCGGCTGTACCCGGCGTTGACCTATCAAGATAACTGCGTGTTGAACTAACGGCATAATTTAATTTTAGGTCGTTCGTTGCGGTAATTGTGCCGTTATGACCGACGGTAAATTCTTCGGTGTTTTCATCTGTATTATCTTTAAAACGACTAATGGTGGTCCCAAGTTTCAAGCCAAAACTATGGTCCTGATATGGTTTTGCAATGTCTATCAATGGTGTGACCAGAACTTCAATATCATCAACCTGATTTTGTGGCTGCGCATAAATGTTATCATTGTAAATACTGGTGATGGCAATCGATGGACGTATAATCATGCCATGCCATGTTCGGCCCTCGACAACGTATCCGCTTGGTTTCCGTCGGCCAACGGGGTCTGTCTGAACCTGTTCCTGCGCGAAGGTTTCGATAGATATTGCGGCCGTCCCGATAGTCAGAATCAATGCGCCCAGAAACGGCAAAATGAATTTTTGCATTTTTAAAACGTTTTTGCTTAAGAAAAACGGGAGAATTCCCGTGTTGACACATTCAGAATACGCGATTCGTTATAGCCGGCGGAAGGCTCTTTTTCAGGTTATCAAGAACTGTTTATTGCTCCCCTGACGAAATATGTGTTATTGGTATCGCATTATTAGCACCCGTAGCTCAGTGGATAGAGCACTGGTTTCCGGAGCCAGGTGTCGCAAGTTCGATTCTTGCCGGGTGCGCCATTTTTTCTTAAAACAAACATTGGACATCGACCATTCCGTCCTGAATGGATCCAAAGGAATTTGCCGGAATTTCATGCCAGAATGAGCTTAAATCGTCTAGCGGTTCCGACACAACAATGATGGCGTTTTCCGGTATGCCGGATGTATTGCCGCTAATGTCTGTTATGCCTTTCCGGCCAGTTGTATAAAATTGGGATTTCGGCTTTCCAACATTGCAGTATCGAATGGTGTGTGTCGTGTGCCCATCGGTTAACGAACATGACAACTGGACATCATGGTCGTCGAGTCCGTGGTCTTTAAACGCCTTTTCAACACGTGTAATGGCTTTTTGTATTGCATCGCGCGGGTTATCCTGCAAACCGTATGTTAGGGTAAGAAAGAAAAACGTCTCACTATCCGTATTTCCCTGAATTTTTGGAAAAAGGTCATTTGCAATATCCATTTGCAGGTCTTTGCGAATGATTTCAAAATCACGGATATGCCCGTTGTGTTGAAACAGCCAGTTTTTGTACTTGAAAGGGTGGCAGTTTGTTAATTGCACACCGCCCGTTGTCGTGGCCCGTATGTGCGCGAAAAACAGGCGCGATTCGATCTGGGATGTGACCTCATGTAAATTCATGTCATTCCATGCAGGCTGGATATTCCGGAAAAGGCCCGGTGTGACCTTTTTCCCGTACCAACCAATGCCGAAACCATCACCGTTTGTGGCCCATAACGATCCGTCACGTGTATGGTTCATACGTGTATCAAGGCTTTGTGCAAGCAGGGAATGTGTTGGCTGCACCACCAATTGGTCGATAAATATCGGGTCGCCGCTATATGCAATCCATCTGCACATCAGGCATACATTCCTTTTATGTTGGAATTGCCCTCGGTTTTTGTTTTCAGGATGACATCGACGTGACCATGCAGTTTATCAACGAAGGATTTGATCTTCTCACTACGTGCAATTTCAATGATGCGGCCTTTTGGCCCGCGTGTTGTGGCCACAAAAAGGGAGCGATCCGGCCCTAACTTGCGTTTTTCAACGGTTATCAGTGGTGTTTGCCCCGCATCTTCCTTAAACGAGATGAAGTAGCAGCCGTTAATTTCACTGAAGGAAAAGTCGCGGAAAAGCCCAGTATAGACATGGCGACTATATATCTGGAAAATTTGATTAAATTCACGGCGTGTATAGCCAATCTTACTATCGGGTTGTATAGTATTGCCCATATCTCTATTGTACCAGTTATAAAGCTGAAAAGGAAAGATTTTATATGGCATTGCTAGAAACGCCGGAAGCGAATAAAGGTTTTCAAATTCCCGACTTTTCATTAAAGGGTACAGACGGTCAAACATACACGTATGACGCCGTTAAGGGGGAGAAGGGGCTTGTTGTTATCTGTAACCATTGCCCGTATGTAGTGGCGGTTATTGACCGTCTGGTTGAAGATATTAAATCATTACAGGCGAAAAGATTTGGCGCAATCGCCGTCATGTCAAATGATACGGTGAACTATCCGGCGGACTCGTTTGACAATATGAAGGTTTTTGCCGAGGAAAACGGATTTTCGTTTCCGTATGTAATTGATGAAACGCAAGATATTGCAAAGGCGTTTGGGGCGATCTGCACACCCGATATATACGGATTTAATGCGGGCGGTGAACTTCAATATCGCGGACGTGTTGATAGCGCGGGTAAGAACGCCGCCAATGATACAACGGAAAAAGAGTTGGTAAATGCCATGTTGGCGATTGCGGAGACTGGACAAGGGCCGGAAAAGCAGTTTCCATCGATGGGATGTTCGATTAAATGGAAGAATGCGGCATAAACGCATTCGGTTAGGGGCTCTAAAGAGCGATTTTTATAGGAAGAAAGGGTAATTATGTCCGATATTTTTACGGAAGTGGATGATGCTGTTAAGCAAGAGAAGCTGGAAAAATTCTGGAAAGACAACGGTAATCTGATCATTGGTGTGGTCATCCTGATTATTGTTGGTACGGCGGCGATGAATGGCTGGTTATATTATAAACGCGCACATTTTGAAAAACAGACCGAGGCGTTTCTGGCGGCAATTCAGGAAGATGACTTAACGGCGGCGTATGAGGCGCGTAAAGACGAGCTGAAAGGTTTACATGCCCAAATGCTTTTGATCCGTGCGGGCGAAGATGCGCTCGGTTTAGATGAACCGGAAAAGGCAATTGGATATTTTCAGACCGCGGCGGAGGCACAGGACGTTGATCCGTTCTTTCGTGATTTTGCCCGTTTAAAGTATGCACGTGCCTTGATGGCCGTAAAAACTGAGAGTGAAGACGGTGCAGAAAGCCAGCAAGCCGGTCAGAATATCCTGAATTACCTTGATAAAATGGCGGCGGACCATAATAACCCATGGTATAATCAGGCCAATTTCTTGTCTGCCCAGGTTGCGGCGTACCACATGAATAACGATGAATTGGCACTTCGTCACTTAAGCAATATTCAAAAAAGCAAGATTTCGCAGCCCGCACTGACCAAGGCAATAAACGCCATGGAATCGGTTATTAATTACCGTGCCGCTAAAAAAGCGGTTGCTGCGGGTGATAGCCAATAATTACAGCCTAATATTCGGAGCCCAATATGCTGAAAAAAGACCTTTCAAAATTATGTTTAACGTCTTTGTTATGCCTAACGATGTTTCAGGCCGGATGTTCCAGCATATTTGGTGATGATGATGAGCCGCCGTTAGAGGGTGAGCGTATATCGGTTATTGAGTTCCAAAAGGAGCTGGAACCGGATAGTCCTGATAAAGCCCTTCTGGATTACAGCTTGCCGGAGCCGTGGCGAAATGATTTCTGGCCGCAGCAAGGCGGATATCCAAACCATGTGATGAATAACCTTGATATCGCCGAGGGCGAGTTGTCGCGTCAATGGAGTACATCAATTGGCAGTGGTGGTTCGAGTGCTATTCCACTTACGACCCAGCCGATTGTGACTAATGATCATGTGTATGCAATGGACACAAACCATCGTCTGTCTGCATTTAAAATCGAAAACGGGAACCGTGTCTGGAGTATTGATGTATCGAAAGAAGATGAGGATGATGAGGTTATAGGTGGCGGGCTTGCCGGTTATCGCGGTGATATCTTCGTTACAAATGGTTATGACGAACTTTTGAGCATTGATGGAGCCACTGGTGACATTAAGTGGCGTGTAAAACTGATTTCTGCGGCGCGTGCGGCGCCGAATGTGATTAATGGCCGTGTTTTTGTGCAGACAATTGATAATAAACTGCTGGCCTATTCTGCGGAGGACGGAAGTGCATTGTGGGATCATAGCGGGTTTGAAGAAACATCTGGTTTACTCGGCTCGCCAAGCCCGGCTGCGAACCGTGATATCGTTGTTCCGGCATACTCATCCGGTGAATTATATGCCCTGAGTGTTGAAAATGGCGCAGTGGCCTGGCAGGACAATTTATCACCACTTCGGCGTTTAGGCGGTATGGAAAGCCTCTCGGAAATTCGTGGATTGCCGGTTATTGACCGCGGTCTTGTTATTGCCATCAGTTATGCCGGACGTATTGCCGCGATTGACCAGCGTACGGGCCGCCGCGTTTGGCAACGCGAGGTTAGTGGTTCCGAAACACCGTGGGTTGCGGGCGGGCAGGTTTTTGTTCTTACCGCCGAAAATAAAGTCATAAGCATGTCACGCAGCACGGGTTCTATCCACTGGGTCACCGAATTGCCGCGTTACAAAGACCAAAAAGACCGTGAAGGCAAAATCGTTATGGTAGGCCCGGTAGTTGCGGGTGGCCGGGTTTTTGTTGCGGGTTCAGATGGTATGGTGTATGAAATTGCGCCTCAGGATGGTTCTGTCATTCGGGAATGGTCGTTGGGTTATAGCGTGAAGATTCCACCGATTGTCGCAGGCCAAACAATGTACTTCCTGTCTAATAACGGTACATTACTTGCGTATAAATAAGAATTCTAACGGCGTGTATTTACCATGTTAACTGTTGCTATCATTGGTCGTCCGAATGTCGGAAAGTCGACATTGTTTAACCGTCTTATCAAAAAGAAGATGGCGATTGTCGATAATACGCCAGGTGTAACCCGTGACTGGCAGGTTGCTGAGGGGCAGCTGTTTGATATGAAACTTAATGTTATGGATACGGCCGGTCTGGAAGATACTCTGGATGACAGTATTCAGGGCCGTATGCGTTCCCAAACCGAACGTGCGATGGAAAAGGCCGATGTTTGGCTGTTTATGATTGATGTGCGGGCCGGTTTGACCTCACTTGATATGCACTTTGCAAAATGGCTGCGGCGGCAGGATAAAGACATTTTGATCTGCATGAATAAATGCGAAAAAGAGGAGCTTGAAATCCCCGTACGTGCGGAGGCGTACAGACTTGGTTTAGGGGAACCTATCCCGTTATCTGCCGAACATGGAATTGGCATGGATATCCTGTATCAGGAGCTCATCGAATATGAAAAGAAGTATGTTGAGCAGCAGGAACAGGGCGGAGATGACGAGCTTGATACAAGCGCAGTGGACTTGCTTGACAACATCGATGAGGTTGAAGGCGATGAGGATTTTGACTTTGCCGAGGCGTTTGATATCAAGGACGACACGCACAAACCAATAAAAGTGGCGATTGTTGGTCGTCCGAATGCCGGAAAATCAACGTTATTGAACGCGGTTGTGCACGAACACCGCATGATGACGGGGCCGGAGGCCGGTATCACACGTGATAGTGTATCAACCGATTGGGAATATAATGGCCGCCGTCTGCGCCTTGTGGACACTGCGGGTATCCGGAAACGCGCTAAAATTAAAGAAAAGCTGGAAGACGCGTCTTCAAAGGAGGCGTTCCGGTCTATCCGTCTTGCGCAGGTTATTATTCTGGTCATTGACGCCAATATGCCGATGGAGAAGCAGGATGTTGCCATTGCCTCACACGCGTTGAATGAAGGGCGTGCGTTAGTGATTGCCGTGAATAAATGGGACTCTGTGAAAGGCAAAAAGGATATTCTTGAGCTGATTAACGAAAAACTTGCGCATTCCTTATCACAGGTCAAAAACCTGCCCTATGTCTGTATTTCGGCATTAAACGAACATAAAATCGATAAATTGATGGATGTTGTTATCGAGACGTTTGATAAATGGAATAAACGCGTGCCGACAAGTCCGCTAAACCGCTGGGTGAAACACCAGATGGAATTTAATCCGCCGCCACTGGTGAAAGGGCGATCCAACAAAATGCGTTACATGACCCAGATCAAAAGCAAACCACCAACATTCGCGCTTTGGGTATCACGTCCGGATGGCTTGCCGTCTGCCTATGAGCGGTACTTGATCAATGGTTTGTATAAGGATTTTGATATGAGCGGAATCCCGATAAGGATTCTTGTCAGGACCAGTAAAAACCCCTATAAAGATTAAAGTTTTTTTACACAACACTTACTTAATTTTTTTCTGAAGGAGAGATTTCATGGAACCAGTAAGTTTTACAGCATTTTTAACGGTTTGGGCGGTTCGTGTCATAACGGCGATCGTCATTTTGATTGCCGGTTATGCAATTGGAGGTTATGCAAGTAAGGCAATCAAGAGTGTTGATCGTTTGGATTCAACGCTTCGTACGTTCCTAGGCGGTCTTGCGAAATATGCAATTCTTGCAATTGCGTTTGTGACGGTTCTATCACAATTTGGCGTGCAAACGGCATCACTTATTGCCGTACTCGGTGCCGCCGGTTTGGCGATTGGTTTGGCCCTTCAAGGTACACTCAGCAACGTAGCATCCGGTGTGATGCTTCTTATGCTTCGTCCATTTAACGTTGGTGATTTTATCACTGTCGGTTCCGTAAGCGGCACGGTGCAAAGCCTTGGTTTATTCGGAACGGAGCTTTCAACGGCAGATAACGTGTACATTTTTGCACCGAACAGTCAGGTTTGGAACAAGGAAATCCAGAACTTTTCTCGTAACCAGCAACGTCGTCAGGACTTTACGGCATCGATCAGCTATTCCGACGACATGGATAAGGCGATCAAAG
>JAUICS010000412.1 GCA_030427765.1 Alphaproteobacteria bacterium | reverse complement strand
TGCGGAATACGATTGTTAGGCCCTCTATCGTGCGGTAATTGCCCAGAACATCCATGTCAAATGAGCTTTCATCGCCGGAAACAAGGACCTGAATATCTGCGCCACGTTCTTTTAATAGCGGTATGAGTATTCTGGCGCGCTCAATATGGCCGCCACCGCGTCCGCCACGTAAGGCGTATAGAATACGTAACTTCTCTGACATCACTATCTCCAGCAAGAATTTTTACAGAAAATAAAATATTATGTCAAATAAATTTGTCGTGGTGAAATATCAGGTGCCGCGAGATTCGAAATCGATGCGCGGGTCGACGTACACGTAAACGATGTCACGTACCAGTGTCATAAGAAGTCCGATCAGTGAAAATACATAAAGGGTTCCGAGAACCACCGGATAGTCACGGTTTATGATAGATTCATATCCAAGTAGGCCAAGCCCGTCGAGTGAGAAGATAACCTCAATCAATAACGAGCCGGTAAAAAAGATCGATATAAAAGCTGCCGGAAAACCGGCAATCACAATCAGCATGGCGTTCCTGAATACGTGTTTATACAAAACCTGTTTCTCGGTCAGGCCCTTTGCACGCGCGGTTAACACATACTGTTTATTAATTTCGTCAAGGAACGAGTTTTTGGTAAGTAGGGTGAGGGACGCAAAACCACTGATCACGATGGATAGAATTGGCAGTGTCATATGCCACATGTAATCGGCAATGAGTTGCAGTGTGCTCATATCCTGCCAGCCGTCGGATAATATGCCGCGAAGGGGGAATAGGTCAAAATACCGCCCACCCGCAAATAGGATAATCAGCAAGATGGCAAACAGGAAGTTCGGAATGGCATAACCGATAAAGATGACTGCGGATGTCCATATATCAAAACTTTCACCGTCCTTAACCGCCTTACGAATGCCAAGCGGAATAGACACCAGATAGATAATAATTGTCGACCATAGGCCAAGGGATATCGATACCGGCATTTTTTCAAGAACCAGATCGAACACATCAATGTCACGGTAATAACTGGTCCCAAGATTAAATGTTAAGTAATTCCCCACCATTTCGAAGAAACGCACGTGAACGGGTTTATCAAAGCCGTATAGTTTTTCAAGCTCGGCACTAAATTCGGGGTCTAAACCTTTTGATGCCTCATACGCGCTTTCGGAACCCGTGGATTGAACCATGCTGACATCCGATGCGGTCCCACCGCCAAAACGTGCGGTGGCATCGACGCTATGCCCCTGAAGCTGCGCGATCATTTGCTCAACCGGCCCGCCGGGTACGAATTGAATAATTGTAAACGATACCAAAAGAATGCCGAAAAGCGTTGGTATGATAAGGAGCAATCGTTTCAGGATGTATGCCAGCATTCCTATAAGGGACTATGAATCGGGGGCAGTGTCAATCTTACGGACGGATATTCCAGTCGGTTATGGACCATTTTTCACCATCAAATGTTACAATGCCAAATGCGCCCGTTGATAGTTTTAAGCGTGTCTTAGACTTATCTTCTATGACTGTTTTTAAAAAGCGCGCAATGCCATTGGATGTCACGGCGAGGGTGCACGTATATTTTTGCTTTGCCAGAGTTTCTAGAAAATCGAGCCAATTTTGTTTGGTTGCTTCGATGTCGATTATCCATCCATCAGGAGGAATGGCGTGCTTGTCCCATTTTAAAAGATCATCACGCGTAATGCGTTTTTCAA
>JAUICS010000411.1 GCA_030427765.1 Alphaproteobacteria bacterium | reverse complement strand
GCATATCGGAAAACATCATAGCCTCATAAGCGCCGGTCGGGTCCGAAAATTGTATAATGCCAAATTTCTTGCCGATTTTGGCCGAGAATTTTTCTTGCACCTTACTTATAACCGCTGCAGTTTCGACCAGAACGGCGTTTTCGGTTTCCAGAACCTCGAGAACCTCTTTATAAAATTTAAAATTCAAATCACGCAATTGATCACGCAGCGGGTCCAGAGGATGAGAACTCAAATAAAAACCGATGGCATCATATTCGTAACGGAGCCTGTCAAACATATCCCATTCCGGAATGTCCGAAATTTGCGGCAGATCTTTATCATCGGAAGATTCCTCAAACAGTCCTGATTGTCCGCTTTCACGTTCCGCCGCAAGTGTTTGTGCATACCTAACCAGTATATCGGCAGAACCATGTAATTTTGCCCGATTATCCAGAACCGTATCAAATGCACCGGACGCGGCCAGAACCTCGAATTGCCGCCTGTTCATCGCCTTGACATTCAGGCGCGTCAAAAAGTCCTTAAGGGATGTGTATTCGCCGTCGGCCTCGCGCCCTTCCACTATTGTTTCTACGGCCTTCTCCCCTACGCCTTTAAGTGCGGAAAGCGCATAACGGACACATCCGTTTTCAACGGAAAATTCAACACGGGAATGATTAATATCCGGCGGCAGAATATCAATTTCCAGATTATCCAGCTCTTGCTTAAAGATGGCGAGTTTATCGGTGTTCTGCAAATCAAGAGACATTGACGCCGCCATAAACGACACCGGATGATTGGCTTTTAAATACGCTGTCCAATATGCAATAAGCGCATAGGCGGCGGCGTGGGATTTGTTGAAACCGTAGCCGGCGAATTTCGCAATCTGATCAAAGATAAAGTTTGCCTGTTTTTCATCAACGTCGCTAACCTCCTTCGCGCCTTTAACAAACTTCTCGCGCTCGGCATCCATAGCCTCCTTAATCTTTTTACCCATGGCACGGCGCAGTAAGTCCGCACCGCCAAGGGAATATCCTGCGAGTGTCTGGGCGGCCTGCATCACCTGCTCCTGATAAATCATAATCCCGTAGGTTTCCTCCAAATACGGTTTCAGCTTAGGATGCAGGTAATCCGGTTCCTTCTCACCATTCTTAATGGCCACATATGTCGGAATATTGTCCATTGGCCCCGGACGGTATAGAGACACAAGGGCGATAATCTCTTCAAACCTATCCGGCTTTACTTTACGCAGCATGTCCCGCATTCCACCACTTTCAAGTTGGAACACGCCAACCGTGTCACCGGCCGAAAGCAATTCATATGTTTTTTCATCCTCGAGCGGCAATTTCAGAATATCAATATCCACGCCCTGTTTCTTGAGCAGATCGACACATTTCTGAATGACCGTCATGGTTTTTAGGCCCAAGAAGTCAAACTTTACAAGGCCCGCAAGCTCCACATACTTCATATTATACTGCGTTACAGGCATGTCGGAACGCGGATCACGATACAGCGGAATAAGCTTATCAAGCGGACGGTCACCAATCACCACACCCGCGGCATGCGTGGACGCGTGACGGTATAACCCCTCTAATTGAAGGCCGATATCAAGCAGCTTAGCCACATTTTCATCTTCACGACGGGCATTTTGCAAATCTTCTGTCTGATCTATCGCTTCCTGGAGCGTTACAGGGTTAGCCGGATTAAAAGGGATCATCTTTGCAATGCGGTCAACCTG
>JAUICS010000045.1 GCA_030427765.1 Alphaproteobacteria bacterium | reverse complement strand
TGACATGGGTTAATGTTTCGGGTATTGTGATGGCCTGCATTGCCATCTATCTTTTATCCGTTAAGGATAAAGCCGCAAAACAGATCGAAAAGCAAAAGGGACTGTAATGGACATCACACCACTTATTAAGGATGGTCAGAATATTATTCAAGGGTACGGTTCCGGCAAAATCAAAGTGTCCGGCAAGTCATATGATTCGGCCGTATATGTTTTCCCGGACAGGATTGTTGATTGGACGCTAGATAAACCGGCCAACGATGCGGGTTATGAGGATTTTGCGCAGTTATTCGATGACGCGGATGATATTGATGTCGTCTTATTCGGGTGCGGCGAGAAAATAATGTTTATGCCGCCAAAAACAAAACAATCCCTCAAGGATAAGGGATTGCAGATTGAAGTTATGGACACCGGCGCGGCGTGCCGAACGTATAATGTTCTTATGGCGGAAGGGCGCCGGGTTGTCGCCGCCCTTATACCCGTTTAAATCTTTAAGCCGCGATCTTTAGCGGGCCTTTTTCAAAACGTTCTGCCACATAATCCCAGTTAATAAGACTGTCTACAAATGCCTCGAGGTATTTTGGGCGGGCATTGCGGTAATCGATGTAGTAGCTGTGCTCCCATACATCACACCCTAATAGAGGTGTTTTGCCGTGAACGACAGGGTTCTCACCGTTTGGTGTGCCAACAATTTCGAGCTTTCCCGACCCATCGTCCATGGCCAGCCATACCCAGCCGGAACCGAATTGACCGATACCTTTTTGTACGAATTCACTTCGGAATGCATCATATCCGCCAAGATCTTCGTTAATTTTTGTTTGAAGGCCGCCCGGAATGGATTTTCCGCCGCCATCTTTTTTCATCCAGTTCCAGAAATGGATGTGGTTGAAATGCTGGCCTAGCTGGTTAAACAGGCCCGGGTGGTTTTTGTATGCCCACACCATGGCTTCTTCCAGACTGGCGTTTTCCTGACCAGTACCGGCGATAAGCTCATTTCCTTTGTCGACATAGGCCTTATGGTGTTTATCGTGGTGAAATTCCAGTGTTTCCGCACTCATGTAAGGATCAAGTGCATCGTAGGCGTATGGCAATTCCGGTAGTTCAAATGGCATAACAATCTCCTTAAATTCTTGAAATGAACAATTTCTTTTTATCTAACCTATGGTAATTTGCGGGTAATGCAATTGGAAACCACGAATTATTGTGAAAAATTTGTACGGGAACACGATCCTGACCGGTATGTCATATCGCTTACCTATCCCGCTAAAATACGGGCTGTGTTATGGCCGTTATTCGCTTTTAATCATGAAATTGCCAAAACGCGCGAGGTCGTTAGCGAAACCCAGTTGGGGTTAATACGTCTGCAATGGTGGCGTGACGGAATTGGTGAGGTTTATGACGGTAAACAAGTGCGCGAACATCCTGTCTTACTGGCACTTGAAACGGTAATCAAGGAATATGATTTACCGCAGGAGTGTTTTAATAAGCTTATCTACGCGCGGGAATTTGATCTGGAGGATGTGCCGCCAGCCTCGATTGAGGGGCTGATAAACTACGCCGACTTTACACATACACCGTTATTGCGGCTGGTTTTAAAAATTCTGGGTACTGATGTTGATGTAAACAACATCAAAAAAACGGCGGTATTCTATTCATTGATAGGGTTGATACGATCACTTCCTGTGCATTTACGGCAGCAACGTTGTTATTTGCCCGCCGACAGAATGGAACATCATGGTGTTACCCAATGGAACCTGTTCAACGGAAACGGACACGATAAAGTGCCAGAGATTATTAAGGAGACTTGAACGGCTAAACATCTTTGATAAACCTCAGTTATCCGCCTTGCGGCCATGGTTTACGTTTTCCAGGATTTATGGTGATAGGTTGGTTAAACACGATTTTGATGCGTTTCTATTTTGTGCCCAGCCGCGCGTTCGTTTTATGTTATTACGTTTGTTATTATCGCGTTAGGAGTTTGATATGACTGATTTAGGGTTCAAAACCATTCATTCACACCATCATCATCATGGCTGGGATAATTCCATTGAACCTGTTTACCGTGCAAAATCAGGTGAAACGATTACATTTGATGTCATTGACGCATCGAATGGCAATATTACGCCGGACTCCAAAGCGGATATTATCCTTGAATGTGCGGTGGAAACGGCAAACCCGACGACGGGTCCGGTATTTATTGAGGGGGCGGAGCCGGGGGATGCGGTAAAAGTGACGTTCGATCAATATTCACCTTCCGGCTGGGGGTGGACCGGTATTTTTCCGGAATTCGGATTGCTTGCCGACCAGTTTAAAGGGCCGGACTTACGTATCTGGAAATATGATGATCGTCAGGCGCTGTATAGCGATATGGCGAAGGTCCCTGTTCGCCCGTTTACAGGCACGATTGGGACGGCATTGGCGGAGAAGGGGCGTCATTCCGTTATTCCACCCCGTCATGTGGGCGGTAACCTTGATATCAAGGATTTGGTGGCCGGTAGTTCAATTTATTTGCCTGTCGAGGTTGCGGGGGCGTTGTTGTCAATCGGAGATACGCATGCGGCGCAGGGTGATGGCGAAGTCTGCGGAACGGCAATTGAAAGCCCGATGAGCGTTACGGTCAAGGTTGAGTTAATGAAGGGCGAGAACCTTAAATTTCCACGTTTTGATATTCCCGATAATGCGTTGGTATCATCACTAAGAAAATACACGGCAACAACTGGAGTTGGACCTTGTTTGTTAACGGCAGCGCAGGATGCCGTGTCGGGAATGATTGATTTATTGACGAAGCAGCAGGGAGTAAACGCGGAAGATGCCTATATGCTGTGCAGTGTATGCGGTGACCTGAAAATCAGTGAAATTGTCGATCTGCCGAACTATGTCGTGTCGTTCTATTTTCCGTTTTCCGTATTTGAATAAGAGCGTTATCTGGTTAAAAAATCCTAAAAACTGGTGTTTTTGTAATTTTATTGCTATACTTATGAATGTAGGAATATTACAGGATGTAATACCATGACGTTAGAAATAAACGCAGTAAGCGTTAAAGAGAGCATGTCTATCACGCAGGTCAGGACGAATAATCCTGAGCGGTCTTACCTCAAACACACCCTGGATATTGATAACGGAGATAAAAAGCGCATAGCGTCTTTAGAGCGTTCGCTTGAAAAATTACGCGAGATTCCCAAAAGAGTGGATCAAATTCGGCGTCAATTTGAAGCACAGCACCTGAAGGAGCTTTTGAAGCAGCTTTCATTCTTTGGTCAATTGGGTGCGAATGCGGATAAAGACACCGTTTTGGATGTTGCAAAGAAAGCGTCAAACCTACTACAAAGTTTGAAGGAAGAGGCTCCGGGGGGTGCGCTTTCTGAAAAAATTGAAAGGCCTGAGGTTATTCAAACATTCATAGAATATGAATCAGAAGTGACGGCGTTTCATTTGAAGGTTGATAGTTAAAGGTGTGAGTTATAAGAAAATGGGTTGATAATGGGGTATTGTTAACACATTTTTATTTGGGTTTGTATTATAATATTAATGGTTAGGAAATTTTGGAGTTAAGACCATGCATATTCCAGGTATAGGAAATATATCGTTTTTTAAATCGGGTAAAAACGATCAGGTTCAGAATACAAATAAAACGGATGAAACACAGAAAACATCCGGAAGCGGTAGCCGGTTTGGCGAGGCGCAGAATGTTGAGCAGGTACGTCAGCGTGTGATCGAAGATACGGTCGACCTTTCACCGGCCGCAAAGGCCGCGCTTGAAAAGCTGAATCTAGAAGAGGAAATCAGTGAGGATGAAGCGAAAAATCTTGCGGGTAACATTGGATCCTCGTTAAACACTAATCAGGGAATCAATCTTGGTTTAAGTGAAGAAGATGCCGCGAATCTATAATATTCGATAAGAATAATATACTTTTCTCACATTTATTAGAATATTTTAACTTTTGAGTGGAATATGCTTTACAAAGGCATATTTTTCGTATTAATTTTATAACATAATCATAAATTATTGAAAATTAACAGGAAAAGGGTGTGTCTATGGGAGAAGTTTCATGGATAAATCCATATCTGAAGATTTAAGCGCAAAATTAAACGTCGTATTCGCGAAAGCCAATGATGGTGATCAGCATGACGTTATTGTAATTCCAGTATTTGAAGACGATAATGATTTCGGTAGTCAGGCATTAAATGACGGCATTACCGATCTGCGCGAAGGCGCGCCAAATTTTAAAGCCAAGCCCGGTCAGGTTTTAAGTGCACCAGCCAAGCATCTAGGTTTTTCTAAACGTGTTGTTTTGCTTGGTATGGGAAAAGCATCAGAGATGTCGCGTAAGACAGCCCGTAAAATCGGAAAAACGTTATATGGCGCGACGTCTGGTTTAGGCTTTGAAGAGGCGCATTTGATGGCGCGTGTTCCAAGTGACCTTGATAATTCTGATAATGTTTACGCGGAAATTGCCAATTCGGCTTACGCAGCATCTTATAAATTCGATCGTCTGAAAAATGATCCACCTGCTAAGCCTGATGATCCTGCAAAATTTGAAACGCTTACGGTGCTAACGGATGATGTCGAACCAATGGAGCAAGTTTTTGCACACTATAATGCCGTTGCAAAAGGGACCGTTTGGGCACGTGATTTGGGTAACACACCTGCTAACATGTTGTATCCGGTTGCATATGCAAATCATATTAAGGCCGTGATGGATAAAGTTGATGGCGTTTCAACGCATATTATTACGGCGGCCGAGATGGAGCAGTTAGGCATGGAAGCCGCGTTGACCGTGGCACGCGGTTCCGAAAATGACGCGTGTATGGTTGTTATGGAGTACGATGGTACTGGCGGCGACCCGAACGCTACACATGTTGGTTTGGTCGGTAAGGGCGTTACCATGGATACGGGTGGATATAGTCTTAAGCCAGGTGCATCAATGCCGGAAATGAAAATGGATATGGCCGGTTCTGCAGCCGTTGTTGGTGCGATGCGTTCCCTTGCGGAACAAGGTGCGAAGGCAAAAGTGACTGCGATCGTTGGTTTGGTTGAAAACGATGTATCCGGTAAGGCGTATTATCCGGGCGATGTTATTGGATCAATGGCTGGAAAGACAATCGAAGTTGGTAATACCGATGCCGAAGGGCGTTTGGTTCTTGCCGATGCAATGACGCATTTGCAGCGCGAATATAAGCCGGATGTGATGATGGATATGGCGACGCTGACCGGTGCGGCAATGATGGCAACGGGTTATAATCGCTCCGCGATCTTTACGCCACATGATGGACTGGCACAGGAATTCAGCGATGCCGGTGAACGCACAGAAGAGCTTGTATGGCGCATGCCGCTTGATCAGGTTCATACTGATGCAATGAAAGGTAAGAATGCCGACCTTTCAAACATGGGTAACATTCGTGTGTCGGGGGCCAGTACCGCCGCCGCATTCCTACAGGAATTTGTGGAAGGTGATACAAAGTGGATTCATGTGGATATAGCCGGACCGGCCATTCCAGCGAGTGGTATTGCCAGTGGTTACGGTACGGCCCTTATCAATGATTGGGTGACAGAAAATTACTCCGTTTCTCAGCCTGCTCAGCCTTAGTTTTTTATTGACATAATGCATTTTTATTTTCTATATTCCAGACGTTACGGTTTGGGATATAGAGAGTATGTTGGATAATGCGTTCGAGCAGGCAAATGTTACAATTGCCGAGTCAGATTTCTGTGTGAATTACGTTTGGTTTGAGCTGGGCGCGGAGCTACGTGGCCGCGCGCTTTCCAAAGAGGATGGCCGTATCCCCGTTGATGACGATAAAAGTACAATTCCTGAACAGCTGCGATATATTGATAAGGCTATTAAGAATGCAAAAAAATACCCTAATGCCCAATTCTGCATATGGTTCGACTTTGCCGATATTCCGCCGGAAACGCGTTTCCTGATCGAAAGTTATATCTATGTGGAAAGTCCGGGAAATATAGACATTCGGCATCTGGATACTCTTCCTGATTACCGCACGATAAGTTACGTAAATATACTAAAAACATTTATTGATGATTTTAAACAAATTGGGTTGAATCATGTTTCGTATGACTGGATTGGTAGTAGACAGCGTTGGGCAGCCAACAAAGAAATTATGGATGGCTCATACAATCCGCCCTATACAAAACATGAACTGGCATTCTTATTTTGGGGTACGGTTGATACGGCACGTATCTTGGCGCTGCGTGAGGCATTCACACTGTACCCAGACAAAAAATATTCGATTTATGCCGATTTTGATGCGGATGACGTTAAGCTTGATTGTCCATATGCAGAAAAACTTTTAACAGATGCAGGGTTTATGATCGGCCGTACGAACGGGCGAGGTGTCATTACCAGTGGCTTTCTGGGGGCGAGCCGTGATGCCGGTGTGGCGTTTATCAATGATGTGTTGCTGCCGTTGATAATACCGGCAATCGAAAAGGGGCAGAATATGCATGATATTGCCATTGATGATGCGTTAACAGAACTGCTTAAAAAAATTGGGCAGAAACCCGTTCCAAGTTACCTCACCGTGGCGCGAAATCCCGAAATACGCAGCCGGATACCGTTTGATAATACGGCGGCGTATAACCATTATGCAATTGACGGATAATGAAGGACGAACGTCCGTCGTTTATTAACGACGGATGCCAAGTGCCTTAATAATGCGTTGATATTCTGCTTCGTCTTTGGACTTCAGGTAGTCTAGAAGTTTACGACGGTTTGCAACCATTTGCAGAAGTCCGCAGCGGCTGTGGACATCTTTTTTATGTGTTTGCATGTGTGATGACAGGTTTGAAATACGCTCTGACAAAATTGCGATCTGTACCTGTGGTGAACCTGTATCGTTGTCTGATGTTCTGTATTCTTTGATAAGCTCTTGCTTACGTACTGCTTCTATCGACATCATATTCTCCTATATTTACATGTTAAATAGTCGTTTCGGTCGGATTTCTGTTTTGAAAACATCTGCAATCGCAACAGGGGTATTGTTTTGGGTCAGGACAATTGTCTGTTCGGTTTTGATGGGAAGTTCGAGCCCGCAATCGATCAAACGCTGTGTCTCTGGCCGTGAACTGAATACCAATCGCTGGCCGTTCTTGATAAGGCTTGTCTCTGCTTGTGATAAATCCAGCGCCGGGATGTCGTCTAGCACCGCATTTACAGGTAACAAAACATTATCAAGGTCGGTAATATGATCAATATTTTCCAAAATGTCCAGAGAAATCATACTTTTTTGTGTAAGGGCTCCGACTTTCGTACGCCTTAGCGCGGAAATAAAGCCGAAACAGCCGAGTTTTCGCCCCATATCACGGGCGATGGCGCGGACATATGTACCTTTGCCGCATAGGACTTTAAACGACGTTTTATCATTATTATGGGATACGATTGATACATCATGTATGTTGACGATACGTGATTTAATCTCGACGTCTTCATTTGCCCGGGCCAGTTTATATGCACGTTGCCCATTGATTTTGATGGCGGAATATTTTGGTGGTGTCTGTTCAATATCACCGATGAAAGAGGATAATATGGCTTCTATATCGCTTTGCGCGGGACGATTATCCGATGTTTCTGTTGTTCCGCCCTCTGCATCATCAGTGGAGCGTTCTTCCCCCCATGTAACCTCGAATTCATATTCCTTTTCACGGTCCATGATAAACGGGACGGTCTTGGTCGCTTCGCCGAGTGCGATGGGCAAGCATCCAGTGGCAAGTGGATCAAGTGTGCCGCCGTGTCCGGCTTTCTTCGGTTTAAGAAAACGTTTCACCTTGCCTAACGCCTGGGTTGAAGATAACTCAAGCGGTTTATCAAGATTGATCCAGCCGTTAATGGGTCGTTTTTCTCGTCTATTCGTCATGGACTGAATAATGGTGCAAAAGGGTGTGATTGATCAATACCAAACACATCCGCTGCACGTTTTAAATGGTCGGGATTTGTCAGGTCAAGATGACCTTTCCATGCCGTGCCGGTTAAAAGCAGGCGGGCAGGGTGTATTGGCTTGCCCTGAAGGTGGGCATTATCAAATACTTGTTTGAATAGAAAGTGATACACGAAGTTGCCTTCGTTAATATCATCGCGTGCCAGTAAGTGTGCGAGGTTGTCGGTTAAATCGAATTTGTAGTCGGCGAGGCGCCACATATCCTCTGGATCTTTGAATTCTATTATCTTGGCCAGATCGAGATATATTGAAATTGGTATAAGGCCACATGTGTAAAGAACCTCCAGCCGTTCTTTTGCAATGTTCTTGCATTCCGG
>JAUICS010000044.1 GCA_030427765.1 Alphaproteobacteria bacterium | reverse complement strand
GCATTTTGCCCTACATCAATGCTAAAATAATCTGCAGTAGTTAGAGAAAAACTAGCAGTATTGCCAGCACCAGCAGAGTTTTCGTAATAATACAATACGCCTGTTGAAATTCCGACAATCATATCCTCATCCCCATCGTTGTCGATATCGTAATGTGCACCACCTGCTTCTATAGACAGGTTGCTTTTTTCAATATTAAACACACGCCAGCCAATCGCCCTATCTTGTTTATAATATACCAAAGACGGAGTGCCTTCACGCGAGGCCACAATCCATTCATCAACTCCATCATTGTCAATATCCAAGACCATGGCTGCTGTTTGCTGAGTACCATTGAGGCCCACTGGGATATCTCCAAAAGCGGAGCTGTTCAATTCCCATTTCTGTGCGGATACGGTGATGCTACTTAGTGAAAGTAAGAAAGAAATTAATCTCAGATTCATGCGACTTGAGTTTTCAAAATACTAAAATAGCATTATTTTAATACTTCTAATTAGGATAATCGCTACCAAGCTATTTATTTATTCTATGGAATTGTTGATATGTAATATTTGATTTGAAACAACAGTAAAGGATTTTGAATTAATTCAATGTCCTATTAGTTTAATCCTTAAAGTTTTAAAGAATGGAAAAAAATCTTATCCTTTTGTTTTCTGTGCTAATTTTTAGCTGCTCATCACCAGAAGAGCAATTACTTAAGCAAACAATTGCAGCTCATGGTGCTGAAAATTTAAATATGGCCAATGTAAGTTTTGATTTTCGGGATTATCATTATGATTTCGATTTAAACAATGGCTTGTACATCTATACACGAAGTATAACGGACTCTTTGGGAATAAAAACAGAGGATAGGTTGAAAAATGAAGGATTTGAAAGGCTTGTAGACGGGAAAACCGCCATAGTATCTGATTCTTTGGTTGTCAAATATAGCAACTCTATTAATTCTGTGGCCTATTTCTATCAACGATGGGAAGGACCGGCACAACATAAAGTCCACGCTACACCAATTCAGCCTACGCATGGTGAAAGCGTCGACCACCAATCATCACTGCGTACACCGAACCTAAGTGGCGGTAGCCGCGACGAAATTGTCCAGCTTGGCATAGATATTTTATTCGAATGGGCCAAAGAAGATGGGTTGGAATGGAGTCAGGAACGATATGACATACTGCGGCAACGTGCATGGAACGATAAAGTGTTTCCGGCGGAATTCTACGCTGCCATCTGGAACCGTGATGCAGATATTCCAAACATGAATTACAACCTGCGTGGTTTGTATGAACGCCTAAAAAATGAAGGATGGCAAAACGTGTTTACACCGCTTCCGCAGAATCATCATATTCTTGTCGTTCGGCAGGCCGGATTGCAATAAAAGTTAAAACAGGCTAAGAATCTCTTTCTATGCCAACAGGATTGTTACATCGTTTTCGCGAAAAATTAGCCGCACCGCAAGATGCAGCGTCACTGGCGCTATTCCGCATTACATTCGGCATCATGATGCTATACCATTATGTCGGGAGTTGGAATAAGGGGCATTTTCACGACGAATATCTGTCATCTGATCTACAGTTCACATATGCATTCGCCACGTGGCTGCCTAAACTACCTGAGCCGTATTTAATTGGCGCGTATTGGGCGCTTATTGTATTTGCATTCCTGTTTACGGTTGGATTTGCGTACCGAACATCCATCATTCTGTTCACCTTATTACAAACCTATTTTTTTTTCGTGGAAGCCGCAAACTACCTAAACCACATGTACATGGCGTGGCTGCTTGCCGTCCTGCTATGTTGTGTCCCGGCGGCAAAAATCTGGTCCATCGATTCATGGCTTCATAATCGGAATAGCGCAAATACACCACATGCCACCATTCCGTATTGGTGCATTGCTATTTTTGCCATCCAGCTTGAAATCATCCTGCTATACGCCGGCATTGCAAAAATCAATCCCGAATGGCTTGGCGGCTATACACTACGTGCATGGCTACAAAGTTCCCGTTACTGGGACATTGTGCAATATGCATTTTCATACGAATTCGTCATCATGTGCGCCACGTATACCGCAATTCTTATTCATCTGGTTGGCGCACCATTACTGCTCTTCAAAAAAACACGCGTTTACGCCTTTTTCGCCTATTGCGGCTTCCATTTTGCCAATCATTACCTGTTCCCCGCCATTTCGATTTTCCCGTTCATGACGATTACCGCCACGACATTGGTGCTTGATCCGTCATGGCCACGTAAAATGCTGGTGATTTTCAATCAGGATTTCGGAATTGTACGTTCAATGCGTACATACAAAGAAAGCGCATTAAAGCCAATGTCCAAAACGGTTCAATATGGATTCGGAAGCGCACTGACAATCTGGCTGATTATTCAGGCAATTATACCCGCGCGTCACTACGTGCTGGATGGCTATGTGTATTGGGACAGGCTCGGCCATCAATTCTCATGGCAAATGATGTTGATTGATCGGGAGGTCGATAAACGATGGTCCCGCATCAGTGTCTGCTCCACATACAATGACAAACCCAAATGCCACTGGGTACAACTCAAACACCATCTGGGAAAAGAGGCCCGTAAGGAGCTTTTTAAATATCCGGACCTTACCATCCAGTTCGCCCATTTTATGAGACATAAATATGAGGAACACGGCTACGAAAACATTAAGGTCTACGCATGGATCGCTCAGTCGATCAGCGGCCGTAAACTTCAATATTTTTTCTATCCAGACGCCGATTTATCACGCGCCGACAGAAGCGTATTTACACAACAAGGAGGTATCATCATGCCAATTATCCACCCACTACCGAAACAGCCCGGTATCTTTGACCGTATAGACGGCAAAAAAGGATTGCGCGACGATTACGCGTATTGGGAATTCGACGGATTTCCGAAAGACGGTCCGGCGGCAATTTACAAACGGCAATTACAGGAAGAAGAACCCGAGCACGAAGTACAATTTGCCTCTAAAACTTCTGTGTCAAAAGGGCACCGATAATCAGAAATGTCACACCCAACATACGGGTCCATGTTATTGGTGACGGTTCACTCGCCAAAATACCGTAATGATCAAGCAGCAATGCAGATACCAGCTGCCCCGCAACCACAACAGATATCATTGCCGCCACACCTAATTTTGTAACCAACATAATCATTGTGAACACGAAAAATGCACCGAGTGCACCGCCCAGCCATGCATAGGATGGTATATCTGCAAATGGCGGTAATTTAAAACTGCGTGACACCGCCAAATTGAGGACCAAAAGTATAATCGTTCCAACAAGGAAGGAATAAAACGCGGCCCATAATCCGCCACCTACAAATTTCGCTAAATGCGCATTTATAAGAGATTGCGAAGCGACAAACATCCCCGCAACGGCGGCCCACAAAATATACGATAGTTTCAGAAGCATTCCTGAGAGGTAATGCCTTCACATCAAATTTACAAGCAGAAAATTAGATAACAAAGCTCTGTGGCTGATCTTCCGGTTTTTCAGAAGGACCATTGGTGTCTTTATTTGCATCGTCACGGCGCGGTAGGAAATGCGCACCGAAATTCAGCGTATCAGAAAGCACGTTTCCTACGATCATGAGCGCGGTTCCTATCCCGATTGCCATAGACACAGCACCCAAATTACCTGCATTTGCAAGCGCAAGGCCGAATAAGCCCATCCCACCAACCAGTAACGTACCCGCTATGGCTGTTGCCAATACTGAAACAGATTTTGCAAATAACGTCCTGTCTTCCGACCTAACACCATGCACGCCAATCGCTGTAGATGCCGCAAGCGTAAGTGGTGCAGTCAGCCAATACATTGATGCAAACACATTGTGCGCGACTATACTATCACCTGTTATTAAATCACCAATTTCCGGCACGAACAAAACCGCCAGACCGAACATATTAAATGCAAATGATAAACTTGATACATATGGAGATATTTTCTCCATTGTTTCACGACTCGGGAACACACTCTTCAACATTTTTTACAACCACTCACTTAAAAATAAAGTCTAGTCAGATTAGCTTATGTATTATGTAAAGTCAATAGTTTTATTTAACCTTTTTCCGGCCGACCATATAAATCTTCCAAACGGATAATATCGTCTTCGCCAAGGTAGCTACCTGTCTGAATTTCAATCAGCTTTAACGGAATTTTTCCGGGATTTTCAAGGCGGTGGACCTCACCGATTGGAATGTAAACGGACTCGTTTTCATGAAGAATTATCTCTTCATCACCTTTTGTTACTTTGGCTGCGCCCTGCACGACAATCCAGTGTTCGGAACGATGATGGTGTTTTTGTAAGGATAAAACCTTACCCGGCAAAACTTCGATAATCTTACCCTGAAAACGATCTTCCTTGATAATACTGCGGAAGGATCCCCATGGGCGGTAGTCGATATCATACGTTGTCGCTTGCTCGACACCTTTATTGGCAAGCGTTTTCACAAGATCGCCAACTTTCTCGTCCTTCGATTTTTTTGTAACGAGCATGGCATCGCGGTGCGCAACAACAACAAGATCATCCACGCCGCAGGCCACAACAACCGGCCCATCACTACGGATATATGAATTTTCGGTATCTTCGGCATAGACGTTCCCCTGCAGGACATTCTTATGGGCGTCTTGTTCCTCAATCGCCCAGAGTTTGTTGTATGTTCCAACATCTGACCAATCAAAATCAACGGGAAGAACCGCCGCTTTTTTCGTGCGTTCCATAACCGCGTAGTCAATGGAAATGGAATTACATTTTCCGAAGCTTTCCGCCTCCAACCGCAAAAAATCAAGATCCGTATGTGCGCTTGTAACCGACTTTAAAGTCTGGATACCCATGTCAGGCTCATATGATTCAATTTCATCGCGCATCACATCCGCACGAAATAAAAACATCCCGCTGTTCCAGACATATTCACCGGTATCGATATAGGACTGCGCCGTTTTTTCATCGGGCTTTTCCTTAAATGCCTTACTTTTATGACTGTCCGTTGCGTCCTTTACCACATCGCCCATATGGATATACCCGTATCCTGTTTCGGCCATGGTTGGCTTAATTCCAAAACAGACTATATACCCTGCCGATGCAGCCTTGGCAGCGGTTTTTACGGCATCATGGTAGGATTTAACGTCCCGAATGACATGGTCAGACGGAATAACAAGCAGTAACGCATCATCGCCATGTTTTTGCTGCACATATAATGATGCCGCCGCAATCGCCGGTGCCGTATTCCGTTTTTCCGGCTCCAGAATAATGGAATCATAATCTATGCCGTTCTGCATCAATTGATCGGCAATCATGAAACGGTGTTCCTGGTTGGCCAATATAACCGGCTTTTTGAACACAGCATCATCACCAACACGTTTTGCGGCCTGCACAATAAGCGGGTCTTTACCGCCAAGTGCATGAAACTGTTTTGGATAATTGTGGCGTGATAACGGCCATAAACGTGTACCGGAACCGCCGGAAAGAATAACGGGAACAATTTTTTGGGGCATAATCAAGAAACAACTTGTTGATAAACTTCTAACATCATACCAAAAAATAATTATTCGAACACAATTTTCGGAAATGGTTTTTTCTTTGCGGCATGCTCATCCATATGTGTTGCCACCGCATTCGCTATGTTCAAAAACGTCCGCGCCTGATCACTATCTGAATTATGCGCGGCAATCGGCCTGCCATCATCAGAATGAATACGAATATCAATATCAAGCGGGACCTCACCCAAAAATGGATAACCGTATTTCTCGGCTTCCGTCTTTGCGCCGCCGTGACCAAAAATATGCGCGTGCTCACCACAATTCGGGCAGGAATAGTAACTCATATTCTCAACCACGCCCAAAATCGGAACGGACACTTTTTCAAACATGGCCATCGCTTTTTGCGCGTCAATAAGGGCAATGTCCTGCGGCGTTGACACAATAACCGCCCCCGCCAGCGGGACTTTCTGTGCCATGGCAAGCTGCGCATCACCTGTGCCCGGCGGCATATCGACAATCAGATAATCAAGATCACCCCAGTCAACATCACGCAATATCTGGATAATGGCGGATTGTACCATTGGACCGCGCCAAATCATTGGTGTCTGCGTATCAATCATAAAACCGATCGACATAACCTTCATACCGTATGCTTCCAACGGCACAATATGCTGGTCTTCATCTGCCGTAGACGGCTTTTCTCCTGTCAGACCAGTCATCATCGGAATACTCGGGCCGTATATATCGGCATCCATAATCCCGACTTTTTTGCCGAGCGCAGCGAGCGAAACGGCCAGATTAACCGAAACGGTCGATTTTCCCACCCCACCCTTACCGGATGCCACCGCGATGATGTGTTTAACATTTGGGGCAAGTTCGGAAGTTTTTGGTTGAACAACTGGAGGTGCTTTTTCCGGCGTTCTATCTGCCGTTAAAACAACCATAACCTTACCCACAGACTGAATGGTCATAAGGGACGATTCCACCTTTTGCCGTAATGTTTCAATATCCGTACCCTGACCGGCATCAACCTGAAGCACACAGATAATATCGTTATCGTCAATATCGACCGATTGCACCATTCCGGCCGTCACGACATCCGTATTGTCGTTTCCCGGCAGATTTATGGCGCTCAACAACGCGAAAACGTTATCTCGCTGAATCTTTTGCATTGTTTGTTCCTTACACTGACTCTCTGTTGCTTTCCCCATTGCTTTCTCATGCAAATTGGCTATTTTATGAGATGCAAACTATATGTGGTCGGCACTTACAATATGTGTGTGACCTCATCTTCAAAGTCAACAAAATACGGAATTCATATGTCTTGGCAAAATAAATCAGGTGGAAACGGCAACAACCCTTGGGGTCGCGGCAATAATAACGGCGGCGGACCAAAAAACCCATGGGGCGGCAATGGCGGCGGCCCGAACGATCCTCCGCCCGATCTGGATGAAATTATTAAAAAGGCTCAGGACAATTTAAAAGAGGTTCTTCCATCGAACTTTGGTGGCGGCGCGTTATTCGGCCTTATAGGTATAGTCCTGGTTGCATTATGGCTCGTCAGCGGGTTTTACATTGTACAGCCGAGTGAAAATGCGGTCATTCAGCGTTTTGGCGCATTACATAGCATACAGTCACAATCCGGCCTGCATTATCATCTGCCATACCCGATTGAAAAATTACAAACAGTGAACGTAACGGAAATTCGTACCATTCCAATTGGATTCCGCGAAACATTACGCCGCAGCAACTCAAACACGCAAAACGTTTCGGAAGAAAGCCTGATGCTGACTTCTGATGCGAATATTGTTGATCTTGATCTGGTGGTGCAGTGGAATATCAAATCCGCCGAAGATTACCTTTTCAACATTTTGAACCCGGAAAACAACATCAAGCAAATTGCCGAAAGTGCGATACGTGAAGTTGTCGGCCAAACACCCATGTTTTCAATAATCACAAAACAACGTGCCGAGGTTGCGCAGCGTGCAAAAGAAATCATGACCCGCACGCTTGATGAATATAATGCCGGTGTAAACGTTACGCAGGTCCTTATTCAGGCGGCAGAGGTACACCCGGACGTACAAGGTGCATTCCAGGATGTTCAGTCCGCCAAACAGGATGCGATTGATAAACAAAATAAGGCCGAGGCCTACAGACAGGACATTCTGCCGAAAGCCCGCGGTCAGGCCACACAAATTATCAACCAGGCCCGCGGTTATAAAGAAGCCGTTACCGCGCAAGCAACGGGGGATGCCAGCCGTTTTGATGCAACATATGAAGCCTATTTAAAAGGAAAAGACGTGACGAAAAAACGTATGTTTCTTGAAACAATGGAGCGCATCTATTCAAAAGCAAATAAGACAATTATTGACCAGTCCGGAAATGGTGCGGGCGTAGTACCTTACCTGCCGCTAAATGAACTGAACAAGATCAAACCGGCATCCGGACGATAAGAAAACGGTCACACACACACGAATTTAATGAGGACATACACATGAAATCGATTTTTGCAGGAACATTAATTCTTTTAGCGGCAGTTTTAATTACCGCGTCACAAGCCATATTCATCGTTGATGAAACTAAGCAAGGTATTTTGCTTCAACTCGGACAGCCTTTGGGTGAAACGAAAGGACCGGGTCTTCACTTCAAAATGCCGTTTATTCAGCAAGTACAATTATTTGAACGCCGTATCCTGTCTGTTGATCCGAAACCGGAACAGATGGTTATTTCCAGTAGCCGTGACAATCCCCTTCTTAAGGGTGCGAATACAGACCTTATGGAGACAGGCACCGACGGAAATATTCAGGATGCGGAAGCGAACGGTATTGGTGTTGTCAGCGGGGAGCCGATTATTGTTGAT
>JAUICS010000410.1 GCA_030427765.1 Alphaproteobacteria bacterium | reverse complement strand
TTTGTTGAACAAAACCAACGTTCAAAAAAGGGTGGTTTATGATCTGCGCCCATTAGTTACTCTCCACATTAGCAAATTGAATTGTTTTGATACGTTTATGCGGCTGGCGATATTTATCCAGATTTAGGTTCTGGGCACAGCCGCGCGCAACGTAAAATGAATCAGTGTCTTCGTTTTGAACGCATTCAACCCACTGGGCAAATTCGCTTTCTGTAACGGCATAAATTGAAATTGGCATATAGGCGTGGTCACGTCCGCAAATTTCCGAACATTGGCCAAAATAGACACCTGGCTTGGTAATTTTTGTCCATGTGTGATTCATACGGCCCGGAACGGCATCTGTTTTTACGCCGAATGATGGCACGGCCCAGCTGTGTATGACATCTTCCGGACGTGATGTTACAAGAATTTCAATGTTCTGGTTAATTGGTAGAACAACGGGATTGTATGTTTCCAGAAGGCGACGACCCTCACCATTCGGGAAGAATTCTTCCATTTCATCGGCTTCGCGGATGATGTCTGCATTGAATTCGATGTCACCATGATCAGGATACGTGTATGTCCATCCCCACTGGTAGCCCGTGACCTTTAACGTCATATCAGGGTCCGCGACCTTATCCATGTAAAACAACACTTTGAATGATGGGATGGCAATGACGATTAGGATACATATCGGGACAACTGTCCAGATAACCTCAATCACCGTATTGTGGCTGAAATTCGAAGGCTTCGGATTAACCCGGGCATTAAACCGGATCATCACATAGGCAAGCAGGCAGAATACAACGATCACAATGGCTGTAATGATATAGAGAAGCAAATTATGGAAGCTTTGTAATTCCTGTTTAACTGGTGAGGCCGATTCCTGAAAACCGAGTTGCCATGGTGTTGGTTCACCGGCAAATGCATTAACACTTAAAAATGCCCCTAAAAGAGCGAAGAAAGAAAACACGATCATGCGTGTAACGTTTTTATTGCTTACCATTATACTGGCCCATCTTATTTAAATAAATTTGGCTAACTAAAATTTGGTTTCCGATTAAAAACACAAAAAAGCTTTAATCCAAAGAGAAATTTGCAACAACTATACTAATGAGAATGAATAAATTTATAAAGTCATTTTGTGTATATTTTGCCGCATATATCCAACGTATGTGAGCATACATCTGGAAATCGAGTGGGATGGCAGGGTGATGGCAGGGTGATGTATGTGGTTTCGGGTCGGAAACCGGCTTAGTAATAAAATTTCTTGCCGCCGGAAAGGCCGTTAGTACTTTCAATATTCCACTGGTATATCTTGATGGCATCGCCCTTGTTTGAACCGGCACCATTCACGGACAGCCACATAAGGGACAGCATCAAACAGGACAAAAGTATTAAATTGATAAGATTTTTACGTGATTTTGTCATTTTAAACGCCCTGGTTAAATCCCTTGGTCAAATTCTTTGGGTTCATCAAAAGTTAACGAATTGTTAATTTTTTAGCAAAAAGGGTATAGTTTGTCAAGGAAAATGTTCTGTAATCCTTAATGTGTAAGGGTTTTGTGATATATGTAAGTTTTCGATAACGCATTGACATAACTATAATTTTTTAGTAAGTGTCTGCCTATGGTGAGAAATATATTCAAAAAACGTGTGGAAGCCAGCGACCGCGATATGCCGCCGGAGGAATATGTTATTGATATGTTCCGGTTTGCGGAGGAGGGCGGGACAAATCGTAATCTTGCGCTATCAGT
>JAUICS010000043.1 GCA_030427765.1 Alphaproteobacteria bacterium | reverse complement strand
CATGGAATTTATTAATGGGTTTATACCTGAAGGTACTGGCAACGTTGTCAGCGAGCTAGGGACTCAACTGACAACAAATCTAGGATTAGCTTAGTATTATCATGACAACAGATGTGGTTGCAGATACGGAAGAGCTTGTTGCTGATATTGGATCGGACCTCACATCTATTTTCACAGTCGAAAGCGTTATAAAAGGAACATTATTCCCAATCATTGGCGGATTATTGTACGCGGGAGCTGATGCCGTTACCGGCGGTGGTTTTACCATGGCCGGCTTTACAATGAATTTTTTAGCAGCTTTTGCATCAATTGGTTCGTTTACATCTATCGCACCGGCAGTATGGGGCGGTGCCAGTTATTTATTATCCGGAGATGAGGATACATCGATTCGTGAATCGCTGGCCGATGCATATCGCCGTGCGAATGATATCGTTAATCCACTTGTCGATTTTGCAACGTTCGGTTTGTCCGAACAACTGACGCAGGAAACGCGTCAGTTCCTTGGGTTTACAAGATAAATATTCTTATGATTATGCCGGTTGGGGTGCGGCCGGCGCAGAGTCATTATCCTTAAACAGCCATTTTGTGAATTTTGCGCCGAGAAGTGCGTAGACTCCCCCGATTGCCAGATTATAACCCACTAAAGGGTCCGTGCCGGATAATGCCAGACATAATCCCCCCGCCACGGCAAGGAATGGAAGACCCGTTTGCACAAAATCATTTTTGAATGTGTTTAAAAAAGGGCCGATTGCGATACCGGCGATTAGCCCCCGAAAAACATTGTCCTTGGCAAAATTGAAAAGCTCCGTGATGCCCTCTTGTGCCGCCGTATACATATCGTATCCGGCATATGCGGTTCCACCAAGACACAAAACGACCAAAGCCGGTATAAAAAATCCCATTGTTCAACTCCTTACACATATTCGTTTAATTTTTTATTAATTATTTCCATAATTATTATCAGAATTTATAATGCCTGTCAATAATAATATGTAAAATTAATATTTTGAGTGTGTGATTTATAGCCTGAGCAGGTGAATTAACATTCGGGATGACAAAAAACAGGTTTATACGTTACACTTTTCTAAGTTAGAATGATTTTTTCTTTATTTTTGAAGCCAGTTTTACGTTCATGGATGATAATCAGACATATACAGTAAGTGATGAGGACCGTGCCTATCAAGGACAAACGCATCCTGTTGTAAAGGATGAGAATGGTAATTCCATTGATTTTGAATTGGTTATTACGAAGTCATGCCAGATTTTTTTGCTGCATACCACTCCGCTGGAGGAGAAGGTAGGCTGGATAGAATTTGGTCTGAATGATTTCTGTATGACTATTATTCTTGAAAACGGCCAACAACGTGATCTTGGGGCGCAGCTGACAAAGGAATATTCTAAATATATTCAAAATGCTTACCAAGTTCATGTCGTGCTTATTGAACCGGGTACAAAGAAATACATTGATGGTAGTAATTACCCAATAATCTTACGAACAGATTGATAAAATTAACCTTTTCTTAAATTTGCATCCGTATAACTAAATTTAGTATTATAAATATACAAAGTAATAAGAGAAGGATGTGTTTCATGGGATTAGCAACAGCACAAGCATATGCGACATTGGATGGACAAGAGGTAGCGTACAGTGGCCCGGTGAGTGAAATTTCGCGTGCAGCTGAGCAAACAGTTGGAATTGCACCACCACCTGCAGCGTCCGTAGACTACAGCCCAGGCGGTTGATTTAGTTTACGGCTAGACAATATCTGATAACGCTTTAGAATCGATAATATGGTTCTAAAGCTTATTCCAAAAATATTCGGACATCGTGGCGCGGCAGGGTACGCGCCCGAAAATACGTTGGAGGCGTTTCACACCGCCGCCGATATGGGTGTTGAATGGGTCGAATTCGATGCCAAAATTTCAAAAGATTTTATTCCAATTGTTTTTCATGATGATGTGCTGGACCGTACAACAAACGGGAACGGGCCGGTGGCTGATAAAACGTGGGATGAGCTTCAGCAGTTAGAGGCCGGAAGCTGGTTCGCTGACAGTTTTACCGGCACGCGCATTCCATCCCTAGAAGACGTTATCGATGTGATTATTGAACGTGATCTGGGTATCAATGTCGAAATTAAGCCCTGTCCGGGACGCGCCAAGGAAACGGCGGAGGCCGTTCTCGATACATTATCCCGTGTATGGGACCAACACGACCGTATAATAATATCCAGCTTTGATCTGGTCGCGTTAGAGGTTGCGCAGGATATGGCACCGGAATGGACACGCGGACTATGTTTACCCGGTGATTGGCCTGAGAACTGGCCGCATGATCTTGATACGGCGATTGAGCATTTGGGTATTTCCCTTATTGTCGTGAATGGTGAGACCATTACCGATGATGCCTTACGGCGTGTGTTTGAAACCGGACTGCCGGTTCTGGCGTATACGATCAATGATGCGGACTTACTGCGCAGGTTACAATCGGCCGGCGTATCGGGCGTATTTACAGACGTGCCCGATGTGGCGCAGGAAAATATGCTGACTATTCACTAGAGCTTCATTTAAAAACAATAAAAGATTTTTGTAACGTTTCTCTGGCACGTGTCGAATACGTGTACATAAACACAATTCACAATACTTAATTAAGGAGAACGTGACATGAAAACACTAAAAACATTGGCAATCGCCGCAGCCGTAACAGCTATTTCTGCAACTGGTGCTTTCGCCGAAAGCCATAAGGATGCCGTACCGGGTAACAACTCAGATGGTGTTTACAAATATTCTGTAGAAATTGGTACACCTGCCAATTCAATGAAGATGAAAAAGAAAATGATGCATGACATGGAACCGGCAGCCGGTGATGATAAAGCATCAGCCACATACAACAATCAAGGTTAATTAACCTATTTATTGCGAACACATATGAAAGGGGTCGGCAAAGTCCGGCCCTTTTTATATTTTATCCTGCTCCACGTAAACACGGGATAATTTCACGTAGCGCGCGGCAGAGAATTTCAGAAATGCAATTTCGTCATCGGTAAGCATGCGTTTGAATTTAGCCGGTGATCCAACCCATAACTCGCCGGATTTTACAACCTTCCCCGGCGTTACCAATGCACCGGCACCAATCATGGCATCGGCCTCAACGGTTGCATCGTCCATGACACATGCCTTCATACCAATGAAGGCGCGGTCACCAATTGTGCAGGCATGAAGCAAAGCCATGTGACCAACTGTTACATCATCACCAATATAGGTGCCTTGTGAAGTAGATGAAACATGGATGATCGTGCCGTCCTGAATATTGGATCGTTTTCCGATTGTAATGTTGTTTACATCACCGCGCACGACACATCCGGGCCATATACTGACCTCCGCATCAATCTCGACATCGCCGATTATGGTACAATCGGGGTCGATATATGCCGTTTCATGAATAACGGGGTGTTTGTCTTTAAATTTTCGCAATGCCATATTTTCAATATAAATTATCAATTATTTGTCATCTCGACCGAAGTGGAGAGATCTGTATTCAGGATGTTTAAGATTCCTCGACTTTGCTCAGAATGACAATATATATAACTATGGTCTATATAAAGAAAGGTGGAGCACACATAAAAAGGGCTCCGAAACGGAGCCTCTTGAAAATATAAAATGAAATCCGGCAGGATTAACGCTTCGCCCACTGTTTGGAACGTCTCGCTTTGTGTTTACCGACTTTCTTACGCTCAACCTCACGTGCGTCACGTGTAAGCATACCGGCTTTTTTCAATGCCGGACGGAATTCAGGATCAAAGTTTTGAAGCGCACGTGAAATACCGTGACGGATCGCACCGGCCTGACCGGTTAGACCACCACCTTTAACGGTGCAGTGAATGTCAAATGCGCTGACTTTATCAATGACGAGGAATGGCTGGTTAAGCACTAGCAAATGTGTCTTGCGGCCAAAATAGTCTTCCTGTGTGCGACCGTTTACAACAACGCTGCCTTTACCAGGCTTAAGCCATACACGTGTTGTTGATTCTTTACGGCGACCTGTCGCATACGCGCGGCCATGTGCATCACGCATTGGCTTTCTTTCAACGGCCTGTTCTTCGGATGTGTCTTTTACACTACCCAGATCCTTCAGATCATTTACCGTTTGTTCTGCTGCTTCAGCCATTGTAACCTCTTTATCCAATCTTACTTAGTACGTGAATTTTTTTCGTTCATTGATGCAACGTCCAGAACCTCAGGCTTTTGTGCCTCATGTGGATGCGCCGTTCCTGCATATACTTTCAATTTTTTCATGACCTGACGGCCAAGTGGTCCTTTTGGCACCATTCGTTCGACCGCTTTTTCCAGAATGCGCTCAGGGTATTTACCTTCTAATGTTGCACGTGCCGTACGCCCTTTGATACCGCCCGGGTAACCAGTGTGCCAATGAAAGACGCTTTGATCTTTCTTACGACCGGTCATTCTGACTTTTTCTGCATTGATAACAACAATGTTGTCACCGCAATCAACGTGAGGCGTGAATTGTGGCTTGTGCTTACCGCGCAAACGCATGGCGATAACACTTGCAAGACGACCAAGAACAACGTTCTCTGCGTCAACTACATACCATTTTGCTTCAACTTCCTGCGGCTTTGCCGAATACGTTTTCATCTTAAAAATCCATCATTTTTCTAAAAAAACTCTATAATATGCGGGCGTTACAGCGTTGTTAATTACCTGTGAATAAAATGCCTTTGCATATTAGAATGTTGTTTTATAGTGATCTGAGGTGTTTCTGTCAACTAAAAACCGCGGGGAAAACCATATAAAAATAGATTAGGTGTCCGTCTGCTGTTTTACCCAATCAAGAAACGGCGTATGCCCCCCATCAAGGGGGATTTTAACAATACACGGCGTATCGTAGCTATGTTGTTCCAGAATATGTTTCTCGACGGCGTCATATAAATCGCTTTGTGTTTTTAACAACATTCCGGTTTCGGCGTCTGTGTTTACCTTACCGTCCCATTTATAGACTGCCGTGTGGTTCGCCAGAATATTGGCGCAGGCAATCAAGCCGTTTTCAAGAAGGGAGGAGGCGATGGTTTTCGCCTCCTCCTGATCGTTACATGTGACATATATCATTATGACGGACATGATACCTCGTTTATGCCATTTCAATTGCCTGCATTTCCCAGAGCTTACGGTAATGGGAATCATCCTTCCCGATTAACGTATCATGGTTGCCCTGTTCAATAACACGACCGTTTTCAAAAACGAGAATCCGGTCAACAGACTTAATTGTCGATAGGCGGTGGGCAATCGTAATTGTTGTTTTGCCCTCCACAAGGTTTTCAAGCGCCTTCTGGATATAGTGTTCCGATATTGAATCAAGGCTGGATGTGGCCTCGTCCAAAATCAAAACTGGTGTATCCGCAAGGATGGCCCGTGCAATCGCAACACGTTGCCGTTCACCGCCCGACAGTTTCACACCGCGTTCACCAACGATGGTGTTATAACCGGCGGGCAAGGACCGGATAAAATCATGTGCGTATGCCTTTTGCGCGGCATCGATGATTTCATCCTTTGTTGCGTCCGGACGGCCATATGCGATGTTATCGGCAATTGTCCGGTGAAACAGAACAGGGTCCTGCGGCACGAGTGACAATTGCTGGCGCAATGATGACTGCTTCACATCCGCGATATTCTGACCATCAATGATGATCTCACCACTATCAATGTCATAAAGACGTTGCAGCAGTTTTACGAATGTCGACTTACCGGAACCGGATGGACCGACAAGTGCGATTTTTTCGCCTTCCTCAATCGTGATCGAGAAATCCTTGTAAAGCGGCTTACCGACATTATCGTATGAAAAAGTCACGTCTTTAAAGTCAATCTGACCTTTTGTCGGAACAAAGTCGGCGGCGTCTTTACGATCGGCGATCATATCCTCACGTTTCCAAAATGTGATGACATCTTCCATCTCACTCATTGCACGTTGCAGGTTACTGATCTGCTCACCAATATGGCGCAGATAGTTCGATATGATCATGAATGCGGTAAACACATACACGATGTCACCGGTTGTCGCGCGACCCTGTTGCCAGAGCATGATGGCGGAACCAAGCATGACAAACATCATACCGACGGACATATAACGCTGGAACATATCTGTGGTGGTCGACATTTGCCAACTGGCCAAAGATGTTACGCGCCAATCCATTAAAACGCCCTGGAACCGTTTATCCTCACGGTGTTCGGTACCAAAGGATTTAATAGTGTTGTTTGCCGTCATGGCATCGGCCAGCGCGGCACCAACATTCGTATCCTTTTCGGCGGATTTCCGGAAACGTGGTGCGTTGATCTTTGTGACAGAGTAAATGTTGATTGTGATGTACACACAAATACATATTAATGTCACCAGACCCATAATCGGCCAACGTGATGTCATAACGATGACCGTACTGCACAAAACGATGAACGTCGGGTAGAGGTTCATAAACAAAATGTCCTCATATGTGTCGAATGCCCACATACCGCGCGTAATTTTCCGCACGGTTGCACCCGCAAACGTATTGGCGTGCCAATCGGTTGAAAAGCGCTGTACCTTATGAAAGGCGTCGGCGGTAATTTGGTACAGGCAACGTACGGCCACCAAATTCCATAGGTACAGTGCACTGTTCCGGAAAGCGAAAAAGAACACCTCCAATGAAATAAAGGCAATAAAGGCCCAGAAGATAATGTTGAAATCATCTTCATTGCCCGGCGTTGCATTTGTAATGGCATCTACAAGGCGGCCGGCGAAGACAGGATAAATGGAATCCAGAATGCCGGTCATACCCATCAGAACTAACAGAAGGGGAACCTTATAAATATGTTGTTTCCAATAATGCCAACTGAATCTGGCGATATCGGCGTATGATACTTTCTTTAACATGTCTAACTCACTTCAAAACTCAAAAATAATAATTACGGTTACGGTGCAACCGGGCGAGTAATGCGAGAGTTTCCAAAAGGGGAAAAGTGTCGTTGATTACAGGCCCGGTAAATCACTTCCGGGCCCTTCCCTAACCCGTCAGTGTTTGAAAAAACGTGACTTTAGGAATGCGTACCCGGAAATGAGGGATACAGGTTTGGCCGCGAATGTGCCCATTGGTGTATCAAGTGGTATACCAAGCGGACCATGCAGCGGTTTCGCGGAAGATCTATGTACAAACTGCTCTGTCATTAAATCTGTTTCATTTCCAAAGTTAAAATTGAAGAAGCATTAAATCATATTTTATTGCGCAGCACAATTATTATTTAACGTAAGGCGCGAAAAATTTTAAATCCGTTATGTTCGCAAACGGTTTCAACGCCTTTGAGCAGTGATGTTAGCACCGATTCGTAAGGCAGGGTTTTATTGGCCACCATATACAACGCGCCGCCGGGTTTCAGGTTACGATTGGCCGAGGATATGAAGTTATGCCCTAAATCAACCGCCGTTTTGTGGTGATCGTGGAAGGGTGGGTTCATGATAATCCAGTCATATGGTGTTTCCGATTTAAAGTCACCGGACAGGTCTTGCCAACATACGGATATATTTTGGCTCGTTTCACAATTCTTACGGCAAGCAATGACGGCGCGGTAATCATGTTCGTAAGCATCAATCCGGCTTATCTGCGGTCCTTTCTTGAATGTTTCGATACTCAGGAGCCCGTACCCCGCACCGAAATCGGCGCCGGTCCCTTTTAATGTATTTGGTATATGTTCGATTAACAGAGATGATCCCTTGTCAATCTTGTCCCACCCGTAAATGCCCGGATACGTGTAAAAACCCGTTGTTGGATGTGATCTAAGCTCGCTACCGGATAACCATTCACGAAGCATCTCATTGTCATGAAAACTTGTTTTATTGGCCCAGACAACTTTTGCCTTATTCTTGGAATCGCTCAAGACGTTGCTGCACAGATTCTCGAGGTCTTTTTTAAGGGATGACCCGCCGGCCTTGTTATCCGCCGCAACGATAATGGTGCCTTCGGGTGATAGGTGCGATAGGCCATATGCCATTAAAAATCGCGTGTATGCCTTATCCTTCGGCGCAAGAATGCATACTGTATCATATCCAATAGTCCCGATTGAATTCAGGTCGTTTAAAACAACGATATTTGGATGTTTCGGGAATGCATGAAAAAGGCCATGCAATGGCTGATAAACCACCCAGTGAATATCGGGATAATCGTGTATCCACGGTCCGGTTATGCCGTTTATAAATAACACATTTCCATGTTGTGGCGAGAACGGCAGAAACAGGGTTTTGAGAACATCTTGATCCATGTTTAAGGATTAGCAGATTTTGGACCGGTTTTTTAGGGAAATCTGTACCTTTTGTTAACCATTTCCGCATAGTATAGGGCTAGATATATGGAAATGGTTAACAAAA
>JAUICS010000409.1 GCA_030427765.1 Alphaproteobacteria bacterium | reverse complement strand
GGTTTATGATGCAGGTTGATGTCGATTATCCGGACCGTACTGCCGAACGCCAGATGATGGTGGCCACAACAACCGGCGAAAGCAAATCTGTTAATGCCGTTTTCAAAAACGATGACCTGAAGAAGGCACAGTCTCTTGTAAAAGTCATGCCAATCAGTGACAAAGTTGTCGATGCCATTCTGGAACTGGTAAGTCGCGGCCGCCCGGGGGAAGACAGCCCCGATATCGTAAAGGATTACGTTCTTTGGGCACCTGGCCCACGTGCATCGCAGGCATTGATGTTATCCTGCCGTGCAAAAGCATTGCTGGAGGGACGTTCCGCACCCTCCGTAGACGATGTTATCGCACTTGCCGAACCGGTTCTAAAACACCGTATGAAACTGAATTTCCAGGCACGTTCCGATGGAATTGATATTTCAACTGTCATAAAGACCTTAACCGAAGGCTTATGATAAAGGCATATGATTTTCAAAAACCCACTTTCCAATAACGATACACATAATGCGGAGCCACAGCGCGTTCGGCATCGCGCCGAGGCCGTGGCCAGTAAGATACCAAAATTGCTGATGCACGCACAAAAGGCCGCAAATACAATCGTGATCGGGGAACACAATTTACGCCGTTCGGGAAGCGGTGAACGTTTTTGGCAATTTCGGCATTATGACCCATCCGACCGCCCACAGGATATTGACTGGCGCCAAACGGCAAAAACCGACAATGTCTACGTAAAACAAAAGGAAATGCAACGGTCACAGACCTTTCTTTTCTGGTCAAAAACCGCATCATCCATGGACTGGGTCGGGGAATACGGCCCTAAACGCCAGACAAAAATGGACACCAGTCAGATCATTACGCTTGCACTCGCCATCATTGCAAAACGATCGGGCGAATTAATCCGGCATATCGAAAAACCGGGTCAGGGTGGCCGTACCGACCAGGTATTGCATGAAATTGCCCTGGGCGTGTCCGGCGAACCTGAACAATTCGGAAAGCAGCTTGTGAATATTAACAACCTATCCTGCCCGCAAAATTCCATGGCCATTTTATCGGGTGATTTTATCGAACCGTTTGAAGATATCGAACATAGTGTCAAAAGCTTGAGTACTATCGTACGCAAAGGGACCATCATCCAGATATTGGACCCGAATGAAGTGGAATTGCCCTATACCGGACGTGTGGATTTCCAGTCACCAATGGATATGCATATCGACCACCAGAACATTGATAATGTAAGGGATATCCGCACAACGTATGAAGAGCGCATTCGATTACACCAGAAACATATTAAGGACCTGTGCCGTGCCACAGGATGGTTATATTTCTTTCATCGCACGGATTGGCCGATTACACCGACAATTTCAAAAATCTGGCAATACCTGATCGATGAAAACAGTATGAACCGCAGTGAGTTCGACCCCTCCCAACATGCATCACAGAAGGGGTATAGCGAGTGACCGGATTGGAATTTGTCTTTTTAAATCCATGGTTTTTGCTGGCTTTATCCGGTCTGCCGCTTTTATGGCTGTTGCTACGTATTACGCCGCCGGCTCCAAGACGTGTAATTTTGCCGACGATCGCGTTTTTAAAAGACCTTATTCCAAAAGAAAAAACGCCGCTGCAAACACCGTTATGGTTACTTATCCTTCGGATATGCATCATTGCCCTCGTAATATTCGCCATGGCGCGCCCCATCATTAATCCGGGTGAGGAATTGCCGGGTAACGGCCCTATTCGTATTGTTCTGG
>JAUICS010000042.1 GCA_030427765.1 Alphaproteobacteria bacterium | reverse complement strand
GTCCGATTACCATTGCCGCCATGACAACCGATATTATTGCCCGTACGCTGGAACGTGTGGGCATTAAGGTGGAAATCCTTGGTTTTACAACACGCGCCTGGAAGGGCGGAAAATCGCGCGATGCATGGATACAGAATGACCGCCCAACGCAACCGGGACGGTTAAACGACATTCGCCATCTGATTTACAAATCCGCATCTACGCCGTGGCGGCGGGCAAAGGATAACCTTGGCCTTATGCTAAAAGAAGGGCTTTTGAAAGAAAACATTGATGGGGAGGCCCTTATCTGGGCATATCAACGCCTTAATAAGCGGCCGGAAGAACGGAAAATGCTGATGGTTATATCGGATGGTGCACCGGTGGACGACTCCACCCTCTCCGTCAATGTTTCCAATATCCTTGAAGGGCATTTACGGTATGTCATCAACTGGATTGAAACCTATTCAAAGATTGAGCTTACCGCTATTGGTATCGGACATGATGTCACGCGTTACTACGATAAAGCCATCACAATTACAAATGCCGAGCAGCTTGGAAAAGCCCTAATTGATCAATTGAGTGAGTTGTTTGATAACTAGCCCTGTCAAAGCCTTCAATTTTCGCTACAATACCCGCAAATCCATTTTCTTTTCAGGAGCACGTTATGTTTCAATTTGCAGGTATTCTTCTTGTCGGTGCGATTATATTAATCGCGTCATCCTTTCGCATTATCAAAGAATATGAACGCGGCGTCGTATATACGTTCGGTAAATATTCCAGCACACGTTCACCGGGTATCCAGCTTGTTCTTCCGGGCATTCAGGAAATGCTAAAGGTTGATATGCGTATCCGCACAAACGACATCCCCTCACAGGACGTTATTACACAAGATAACGTGTCGGTTAAGGTAAACGCCGTTGTCTATTACCGTGTAATTGAACCGGGATACGCCGTTAACCGTGTGGAAGATTTTATGGTTGCGACAAGCCAGCTTGCCCAGACAACATTACGGTCCGTGCTAGGTAAACATGAACTTGATGACCTCTTGAGCAACCGTGACCAACTTAACAACGATATTCAGGAAATTCTGGATACGCAAACGGATGGTTGGGGTATTAAAGTCACGAATGTTGAGATAAAGCATGTCGATCTTGATCAAAGCATGGTCCGCGCCATTGCTAAACAAGCCGAGGCCGAACGTGAACGCCGCGCCAAGGTTATCTACGCCGACGGGGAATTTCAGGCCGCGAAACAGCTTGATGAAGCCGCCAAGGTTCTTTCACACCGTCCGGAGGCCATGCAGCTACGTTATCTAGGAACTGTTAGTGAATTTACATCGGCCAAGGGGAATACAATACTCCTCCCCCTCCCAATGAATCTTCTGGAACAGCTTACGAGCACAAAGAAATAGTATAAAAAAAGCCCTGCTTAGCAGGGCTTTTTACTAACTGATATACGAAACGGTATTAACCTTGGACACGAAGTGCCATTTCACATGCGTCACTGTCATTTGTTTCATTATAAATTTCTGAATTAGTACCTGTAGCTGTGCAGGCACCTGTACCTATGGCACGCATGTTACCATCATCCGGAAGACCATCATCCAGTTTACGGTCAAGTCGTGAAATGATGGCCGGCGTAAAGCCTGCACCGCCCGTTGAACCGTCCAGATCACCATACATAAATATATAATGTCCCTGAATAACGTTACCAGAATCAGTTAAATTTGCAGAAATACTGCCATCGGAACCATCGGCATAACCGATTTGGAAACCGCCGCCACCGCCAATTTCAACAATCGGGAAATTACCGCCATGGCCGGTAGTGGTCGTATCGGACGCAACAGATGTGATGATGTCCGCCGCCGCCAATTGCGGGAAGAACGCATCAATTTCTGCGTTACCAGAACCACCGGCACTGTTGTTACCGCCAACACGGTTATTTGCATCACCGGTTGCATCACATAAGCCTGCACAGTTTCTAAGACGTATATCCGCATCCAGCATATCACCCGGCCATGCGCCGTACGCCTCACGGAATGTTGCAATACCGGCATCAAAGGCTTCAATCTCGTTTGCCGTGCTTAGAATTTCCGCGTTACGGATCAGGTTCTGTCCCTGAAGAATACCGCCGATAAGCAGTCCAATAATAATCATCACGATCGCAAGTTCGACAAGTGTAAACCCGTCTTCATCACGACGAATGTCTGTGGTCGTTCTCCCTTTAAGAATTTAACACTAACCCAGTGTACCTAAAAAATGCCTGTACGTGCATATCATTTTGGCAAATTGAGAAGATAAGTTGCCAAACGAACGTGCAGTTTGTCATTTTGAGGAGGTCTTAGTCCTATCGTCATTACGAGTATTCAAAGAATGCGCGGCAATCCATAATATTCTGACCGTAATCGCCACGGCGTCAACCTCGACATTTACGACTTTTCTCAATGTCATCCTGTGGCTTGTCCACAGGATCCACACATACGTTATTGCAAAACTAAAAAGTGGATTCTGTAATCTCAGTGGTTCAATCCTGCACATTGACGTTTTCTAGTGATTATTTCTATATTCAGAAGGCGATACGCCCGTCACATCCTTAAACACCCGATTAAACGTAGCGAGTGAATTAAACCCAACATCCCCGGCAATTGTTTGCATATCGGCATCCGTCTGACGCAACATACGCATGGCATCCTGCACGCGGTGATCATTCAGTAGTTGCGGAAAGGTCTTTTTAAAGTGTCCGTTGATGACCTTTGACAATACCGCTTCCGAGCAATTGAGTTCCCGCGCAAGATCGGACCGTGAAAAAGATGGCTCCTGATACAGTTTATCGAGCGTCATCAGATTTTCGATCTGTTTTGCCAGTTCCCGCTCATCTTCGGATAGGTCACCGACCGTTTTTTGGGTATCAGGGCGTAAGATAACTGCCTGCGGATAAATCCGAAGCAGGCTAGTATTCGCCAGATAAATAAATGCCAAGCCAATCACCGTTCTGATCAGGGATGTTGTATTGTAGGGAATATCAAAGGCCAGCATCGCCATCATACATGCCAGAAGGGCCGTATTCATCGCCAGAAGCGCCATAATCAGCCAGAAACGTTCATTTCCCATGGATGATTCGAAACGTACATTTGCCAATTGCCGTCGTTCTAACCAGAACATGAGTAAACATAGGCCACCGCCCAGACTGCCGAATAGAATAAAAAACTGCCCGAAAAGATCACAAGGAAATGACGTCTGGCATTCCACATATTGTAATGAGATTAGATATGCGACCGGAACAGCCATGAAATACACAAAAAGCGCAAAATAATAGCGGAAAGATGGTAATTTTGAGACAAAAACAACCTGTATTGCAAGCAAAAGTCCCAAAGGAACGCATAAAAGCCATAAAAAATCCCGTAAAAACGTGAAATACGGTGTTATTTCACCTATAAAACGGGATGATACATCCAAAAAGAAAGCACATCCGAGCAAAAAGAAGTAGGAAACAGGAATACTGATACGTGAATGTGGCCCCGATCGAAACAGGATATAGACAATAAGGTACACGCATTGTGTTAACCCTATCAATGACAGGATTTCATCCAATGTGAAACGTATTGCGTCAAAATCCATGATGTCTGTCAGGTCTTATGGTCGGTTGCGATAACGGTTACATAACGGGTCATCTTTTGAAAACTCTGCCAAATCTTTGCAAATATATCCAATCATATAATTGATTTCATTGGGATGCATCGTTTTATACCCTTTTTGCACCAGTTGCCGCATCAGGATATAGGCGGTCTCCTTCTCCCCTATTTTTGAAAGCGTTAACGCACGCAAGCGATATGACCATTCCGGTCGCCTCGGGTCGATATGATTTTCTAACAATTCTGCAATTTCGATGGCGCGGTCCGGGTCCTCCTGCTTTCTCAATGCAATATAAAATGCCTGCACCAGCCAACGCCAACGTCCGGGCCTTTGCCCAACCTCAACCAGATAATCAATGATGTAACTCAAGTCGTCCTTATCGCGAGATGCACCAAAATAATACGCAGCCAAAAACGGAACATAATGGGCCTGCGGATCGATTTTGTCGGATAGCCAGAACCATTTACCAAGCGCCTCATAATCATAATCCCTAAGTGATGTATTCTTTCCGCCAAAATCACCAACGTTCTGAAGCATATATCCAATCGTACGGTACCCGAATTGCGTATCCCCCAATGTGATTGATTTTATTGTTTCGTATGTCGGCGGCGGCGGCACGTTGAGCCATACCGCCTGCTTATCACGCGCATACGACCATACCGCGATATTAACAGCGAAAAGAAGGATGAGTGCAGTTTGAAAGATAAAAACTGTATGTTTAGTGAACATATCGTGCCCTAGAACTGCCGCCTTAAAAGGTCAACAATTGCCGCCACTACAAGGATAAGGGCAAATACACCACCATGAATAAACACGTAGACATAGCCAATAACACTATCCGTAACGCCGTAAATCAACCAAGACGACTGCGCAATCAGGTCAAGGCGGGGAATAAATAAGGATACACCATCAAATATCATCAGCATGTAATGCATGACCGTATCCTTAATGCCATGTCCCATCGGTGTGTTGTCCGCAATATCCAAAAACTGGCCAATCAAACGTGCCAGAACATAAAAGGCAATTGTGATCAGGGCACATGATGCCGCGCTACTAATATACAACCCAAAAAATACGGTGGCCGCGGCGATTAGAATATATTCCATCACCAAACTTACACCCCACAGTGTCAAGCCATCCAAAAACAACCTGTCACCATACAAACCGTAGAGAACCAGAACCATCAACCCCGCCAACAATGTTCCGATAATGCCGTATGCCGTTACAACCGAACCAACAAATGCGGGGCGTGATATCGGGCAGGCCAGAATGAAATCAACCTCCTTCGAATCAAATAGCCTACGTATACTGAATGTTGTAAATAATATCAGGCCAAGAACACCGGCCACGCGCATTAAACTGCCTGCGTACACAACCGCGAATTTATCCGATTCGATAATCGCGGATGACCCAAGAAACAGGCTGGTTGACACCGAAAATGCAATCATAAAAAGAAGGGATAAAATAATTTTATCCCTTACTGCAGATATAAGTACGAATTTAATTAATGCGCGGTTCATTGGACACGTCCCGTCAGACTGTCTTATAGACGGAACGGTCTGCGGTCACCGGCCATTTGGTTATAAAGATCCCTATCCATTTGCTGGATCGACATACCTGGTGAGTCAAGGATAGTCGCCTTCAAAAGAACCACGAGTTCAGTCTTCTCAACCACATCCGATTGCGTTCTGAATAATCCGCCAAGCATAGGGAATTCAGACAAAACAGGAACACCTTGTTGTTCGGATTCGACCCGGTCTTCTAGTAGACCACCTAGAACAATAACCTCTTCCGATCCCATGCGTACGACCGAATCGAACTGCTGGACCGACAATTGGGGTACGGAAGATACAATATCCGTAAGTTCATCCGCGGTGATACCATCAACCGTCGCGGCGGCCAAACGTGTACCCGGATCTTCAACAAAGTCCGTAACATTTGACACCGTTGGACGTAAGGACAAGGTGATTGTATGTGTATCCAGGTCAATTACTGGATGTACGTTAATGATCACCCCTTCCGGTACGGCGCGTGCCTCACTATCAACACGTACCTGATCTTCACCGGTATTTGCATCTTCTTCCGTTGTTACATCAAGATCAAAGAACACAACGTTTTCGGTAACGTTTAGAACGGCGGGCTGGTTATTCAGCACTGTAATACGCGGACTGGCCAAGGCACGTGTTACACCAAAGCGCGATAACGCATCAACGACCGTTGAAATATCATTGCCGCCCCATGTGAAACTGAAGTTCGATGTTGAACCCGGCGTTAATGTTGGACGTGCAAACGTACTCGTCACATCAAAACCGGCTGTAATAGGTGTTTTGCTTCGTAAAACGGCAGACCAGTCAATACCGGCCGAGAATTCATCGCTCAAACTCACTTCGAGGACTTTTGCCTCAAGCAATACCTGAGAGGTCATAACACGGCGAACCTCGTATAAATAATTATCAACACGCTCCTGAAGAATTTCAGGTGCATAGACATTAACAATACCGTTTTGGCGGTTAATAGAGAACGTGTAACGGCTTTCCTCACCTTCACCAGCGACACCCGGCCGTGGACGTGCATTATTTCCATCAAAACTGTCTGTCGGAAGTGATTGAACCTCCAGTTCAGGCTCAGGAAGCCCCGGCGGGTCCTGCTGCGCGCTTACAACAATACGCGGGTCTTGTTCGGTGGACAGATAATTGTCCGTAACCGATGCCGATAATATGTGCTGTAACCCTGTTTCAAATTCTGACCAAAAGTCGGACGAGAACTGTGTTTCAACAGAAAAATCTGACCCTGTACGTCTATCTGTCGAACGTGTTGCATCATCGCTTCCCTGACTACTGATGTTCAATGTCGACGAAATAGAACTTTCATTCGTCCGAATCATGTTCAGATAGGTCAAACGATATGATTTGTGGTAAGGGATATCAAGCTCAACACGAATGACCTGATCCTCAATATCATAACGAAGGCCAGCCATGCGGGACACACGATCCAAAACAACATTCAAAGGTCGATTTCTAGCGGTAAAAATCACACTACCGCGAATACGGGAATCAAGTTCGATATCGTAATCGGCCTGACGTGCCAATTCAAACAAAGCATCACGTAACGGCACGTTCTGGTTAATCGAAATGGATACAAGCGGCACAGGTTCGGAATCTTCAGCCAGATTGGCTATTGCCGGCTGGAACATCGGAATGTCTTCATCTATATCTTCCGGTAAATCAAGAGGTCGTGGCTCGAGCATATCTCTGTAATCCTGAACATTTGCGTTCGCGCCGCGGTCAATATGCGAAAAATTCCGGCTGAGATCACATCCCACCAGAACAAAGGATAACATGATTGTTGCGCATATCAGATATGACTGAAACGTCTTATATTTGTCCATTTTGGAATTAACCATTGTGAGTACCATTTTGAAGGTTTAAGTGGGCCGATGAGCATCAACCCGGAATTTATACTAATACTTCAAGATTGGGACAGTGGAAGGCGTTGGTCAAGAAACGTCCACATTTCATTCACAGCTTTCTCGGTATAACTTTCCAATAATGACTTGTGGATTAATCAGTGTCGGAAATTTGCAAGACGGATGTATCCATATTGTGAAGGGCACCCTGCTCGCCCAATTTCACCTGCTGCAGTTTCATTTTCATGTCACTTGGTTTATCCGCCTGTTGTATAGCCGTCATTTCGTCTATAAGGCCGTCACGGAAAAGCGATAATAATGATTGATCGAATGTCATCATCCCCTGACGGACGTTCTGTTCCATCACGTCTTTGATTTTTTCAACGTTCCCGTTATGGATAAGTTCACGGATATGCCCTTCATTCAGCATGATTTCAAGCGCGACAACCATTCCGCCGTTTTTCGATGGTATAAGACGCTGCGACACGATGGCACGAAGGTTTAAAGCCAGATTGAGACGTACCTGATTGAATCCCTCCTTAGGGAAGAAGTTCACAATACGCTCAATGGTTTGGTATGCGTTGCTGGAGTGAAGCGTTGCAAGACACAAATGCCCTGTTTCCGATACTGTCAGAGCCTGCTCCATAACTTCACGATCGCGAATCTCACCAACCAGAATAACGTCTGGACGCTGACGAAGCGCATTTTTCAGGGCAATAGCAAACGATTCCGTATCAACACCTACTTCACGCTGCGTTACGATTGATTTTTTATGCTCATGGAAATATTCAATGGGGTCCTCGATAGTGATGATATGCCCACTTTTCTTCTCATTACGCGCATCCAGCATAGCGGCAAGCGATGTTGACTTACCAGACCCCGTAATTCCCGTCACCAAAATAAGACCGCGCGGTTCAAGCGCCAATTTTTCCAAAACCGGATGAAGACGAAGTTCACTAAAACTCGGAATTTTCGAGAAAATACGACGAATCACAAGGGCCGGCATCTGGCGTTGGCGCAATATGTTTACACGAAAACGTCCCTTTTGCCCCATATCAAGTGACATATTCAGTTCCATATTCGTTTCAAAATACCGCATTTGACGGTTTGAAAGGATGGAGTTCAGAATTTCTTTGATTTCTTCACCCTGAATTATTTGCTCGCGAACCGGAAACATTTCATTTTCAATACGCAACATCGGTGGTTGACCGACAGTAATATAAAGGTCCGTAGCATTTCTTTGGACCATCGTTTCCAGATATGAAAATACAACAGATGTATTCAAAATGAATACCCCTCTTCGGAGTTTTCGCCCGTTGCGCCACCCGGTGGCGGTTGATCCGGCTTGCGTAAATGTTCAGTAGCGGAATATGCTTTCCCTTTCGGCGGTGCAGTTGCCGCGCCTTTATTTCTTTGCGGCGGTGGTGCCGTTTCGTTATCGCCGCCCTCTGTCATA
>JAUICS010000041.1 GCA_030427765.1 Alphaproteobacteria bacterium | reverse complement strand
ATTCTCAGTATTAATATATTAGATAATTAACGTTCCATTGTCATAGATATCTTGTGCCGTTGTTCCATCTGTTAAACCGCCACCTTTAAGAACCAATGCCGCAGCAAAATTATCTCCGCCTCCATCATTATCGATGAATACTGTTGATTTCGATGATTTGTTTACAATCATAACAAATTCATCAAGATTGTTTTCATCAAAGCCCGAAAGAACATTTGAAATATCGATAAAATCTACACCCTCTTCAAAATCTTGTGCACTATCGACATGCTCATCCAAGACTGATAAAAGGAATATATCGGCCCCTTCCCCACCATATAGTTTATCTGCCCCCAAACCACCATCTAATGTATCGCTACCTTCATGCCCGTACATTTTATCATTTCCGTCGCCGCCGTTTAGCTCGTCATCGTCTTCATAACCATATAACTTGTCATTACCGTTGCCTCCATTCAAAGTATCATCACCAGCATGACCATATAGTTTATCATTACCATCGTCACCGTTTAGCTCGTCATCGTCTTCATAACCATATAACTTGTCATTACCGTTGCCTCCATTCAAAGTATCATCACCAGCATGACCATATAGTTTATCATTACCGTCATCGCCATTAAGTGTATCATCATCTTCAAAACCATACAGTTTATCATCGCCTTGGCCGCCGTTAATAATGTCGTCCCCTTCATAGCCATAAGCTTTGTCATTGCCGTCATGAAGATCAATCGTATTATCATCTTCATTGGCTTTAATGTTATCGTCATAATCTGTGGCAGTCACATTTTCAACATCTGTAATCACATCAACGTCGTCGCCAATATTGGCCACATTCGCAAACAATTTTATGGATACTCCTTCTAAAGAGGCCAGATAAGAAACCGTATCAATACCTGTTCCACCGTCAATTTGATCAGAACCGTCACCACCATCAAGTATGTCGTTGCCTGAACCGCCTAGCAAATGATCATCCCCGGCATCGCCATTCAGCGTATCATCTCCGGCATCGCCGTTTAAAATGTCATTATCCGCGCCGCCATTAATTTCATCATCGTCATCTTGCCCATACAAAACATCATCCCCAGCATCACCGTTCAGGACATCATTTCCTCCTCCGCCGTAAACCGTGTCATGTCCCGCACCGGCGTGAATAGTAGATATTACGTCATTACCCGTAAGCGTATTATTATATATATTGCCGTAAAGGGTTTGGCTGGTATTATCGCTACCTGTATCACCGCCACTATCGCCGCCTGTGTCACCTGAATCACCTGAAGTATTTCCGCCGTATATAGTATATTCGAATATGCTCATATAAATTTACCCAAACATCTTCCCAAACATCTTAATTGCTTTTTGCGACAATAACCGCACTTACTATGATAATATTACCCAACACTTATTAACATAATATGAAAACATTCTTGCATTTTGCAAATTACTATTTGCATAACTCAAATAAATAATTAAACCTTAGGTCAGTAAAAACTCAAAATCGTGAAAAATGTTTGAAAGAGACACCTATTCTAGGGTTATAAAATTTTATGCAAAAATGTATATTGGTAATTCAACGAATGAGTACAGACATGCCAAGCAAAAAAACACTTCAAGAAGACACCGCCCCCCCACCATGGAACATTAAGGATATAACCTCATCAAGTGCCTTTTTAACCGACGAAACTGCGAAAATAATTACTGAACTGAAAAAAAGTAATAACGAAACACAAATCAGTTTTCTAACAGATACACGTCATACACATAAAAGGTTATTCAAAAAATTTACGCCAAGTCGATTTGAAACCTATGCTGGAACATACAGAGGAACACCCAGAAGCGTTTTAGAAGACAGAAAATCAGCTGTATTTTATAAAAACATGCCAGGGTTAAAGGATAAAAACCCCACATCCCCTCCTCATATTGTTTTGGAACAAATGCGAATGCTTGCAGGTTATATTGAAAAAACATGTATTGATAATTACGATATAAACACCTATTTCATGCGCTGCACACGCATATTCGGTGATTTCAACATCATCCACCCATACCTTGACGGAAACGGCCACATGGCGCGGTTAATATTGTTATTAATGGCATATCGTAAAAATATTGAAGTATGCCCAACATGGACAGCCCATCCACGACCCTACAACAATGCTATGGGTATATGCCTGCAAAATTATCAGCATTATCCTGATCTGCTAGAGCAATTCCTCAAAAAATGGTTTTTCGTAAAGTAAAAAACTCTGCCCTATTTATTTCACCAAATAAAACACACCTGCGAGCATCATTAATATGTATATTCCGTAACTGAAAAACGTTTCATTCATTTTCACATGGGCGATATACCCGCTAAGCACCGCAATCAATATCGGAAATACGAGCCACCATTGCGCAACAAAATCACCGACATTAAGGTCACCCATAAAATATATCTGCGTCAGGCGAATAACATTTCCGAATAGAAGGAATGCGGCAATGTTCGTCCGCAGCTCGAGTTTATTTTGAAATTCGTGTTTATATGCCATAAGAACAAATGGCGCCCCTGTGGCGTATAAGCCATGCAAAATACCCGCCATAAACAAAACAAACCGTGATGCAATATACGGCATTTTAAGCGCAGGTTTCATGAGAGAGTATAATGAATGCAGAATTAAAAACACCGCAAACAGCTTCAAAAGAAGGGTTGAGTCAATGATAGTAAACACCCACACCCCAACCATTACACCGGGGAAAGCATAGGCAAAAATTTTGATCATGTGCGATAAGGAAAACGCCTTATAACCAGAAAAAAGAATACATAAGCTCGCACACATTGATGCGTATGTGGCAAGCATAACGGCATCTTTCAAATCCATAAATGTACTAATCGACGCAAGAAATAATATGGTTCCGCCAAACCCGAAAGCACTTTCTATGAAGTAACTTAGAAACACACAGGCGGCAATAACAGTAGACATAAAAAACTCTATTCGTTTTACAACACAATGGTGATCAGGACAGTTACAGCGGAAGTGGTTTCTTGCCTTTCACAGCAAGCTTTAAAGACCATAGCCCCCATTTCAATGTCCGCCATAGTAGTTACGCATCACATGATAAAAGTACCCGCGCGTAACCTAACATCTCAATTTCCATTGTATATACCTTACGGACCAACCGTACAAATTTAATATGGAGGGTATACTAATGTTGCGAACGATCAAAAATCAATCTGGAATCTACCCACGGATACGATCAATAAAGCCCTTCACAGAATCATTGAGAGCATTAGCCTGTTTAGCAAGCTCTTTTGCAGAGTCAAGCACCATCCCTGAAGATTGGCCGGTTTCTGTCGCAGAACTTGTGACATGTTTTATATTTTCGGACACTTCTGCTGTACCCTCATGCGCCTTTTGAATATTGCGTGATATTTCATCTGTGGCAGAACTTTGCTCCTCGACGGCAGCGGCCACGGTATTCGAGATTTCATCCATACGCTCAATGACATCAATGATTTCCTGAATGGCAGTACTGGAATCTTTGGTTGCCTTTTGAATCTCGGTACTTTGCGACGTAATTTCTTCGGTTGCTTTAGAGGTTTCATTGGCAAGAGTTTTTACTTCACTCGCCACAACGGCAAAACCTTTACCGGCATCCCCTGCCCGTGCCGCCTCAATAGTTGCGTTTAATGCCAAGAGATTGGTTTGCTCGGCAATATCTGTAATAAGCTGAACAACCTCACCAATACGATCAGCCGCCATCATTAACTTCTCAACCTGTTGTGCCGACACGGTCGCTTTCTCTTTTGCCTCTCCCGACACTTTCGTTGACTGTGACACTTGGGTACTGATTTCCTGAATAGATGCAGACAACTCCTCAGAGGCCCCGGCAACGGACGTAACACTTGCCGCTGCGTGCTCAATAACATTTGCAGCAACATTTGTCTTATCGCTGGTCTGATTAGAACTAATAGACATAGACTCCGCTGTTGCCTCCATTTCTGTTGCAGCGGATGACACTGCCCCAATAATGCCACCAATTTCTTGTTCAAACGCCTGCGCAAGATCATTCATGGCCTGTTTTTTCTCATCTTGCATACGTGCTTCCCGTCGCTGTTGTTCTTCTCTGTCTTTTTCGGCTTGAAGCGTGTTGTCCTTTAATATTTGTAGTGCAGAGGCCATCTCACCGATTTCATCAGTACGAACGTGATCGATAACCGTAAATTCAGTTTCACCTTTACCAACCGCTAAAATACCGTCACGAAGACGATTAAGCGGTGTCAGGATTGATGAACGAAGATAATAGAGAATGGATACAACAAGAAGAACAACGATAAACAAACACCCAATAATAATAATACGTGTCATCTGGGTCATTTTGTTTGCTTGATCTGTGATATCACGAATAAGAATGAGCGTCCCACCATCCTCATCAACAAGACTTTTTAATGGTAAGCGTCCCACCGAAAATGTCTGATCACCAGATGAAACAGTTACATACGCGTCCGATGTATTCAAGATGTTTTCAGAATATACGCCATCATCAAACGTTCTGGCGAGAATGTCACCCGATACATTCTGGATCAAAACATCTTGTCCGGTGGTTTTAAAAATTACATCTGCAGCATCTTGCAAAGTCTTTTCAAACACACCAATTCCAACCAGATCCGCGCGATCAAAGATAGGAAACGCAACAGAGAGTAAAAGAGTACCATCGCTTTTTACACATAATCCGCTTGCTGTTTTTTTATTATCAAGCGCGACCTTCGCTGAACTTGGAATGCTGGCTTCATCAACTGAATTGGATGAAAAAACGATATCACCTTTTGCATTCGTTACACTCAAACGATCAATCACGCCGAGTGTGTGTAAACGTGTAAACGTGGGCCCTAACGAATCCTGCACTTGTTGAAAATTATTACGAAAAAGGGCAAGTCGCAATTTACTATCGCGTGTGAGAGAACTGAAATTCGTTTCCATGATCGTGGTTTGCTGTCCCAAGACAGAACTCCACAAATCATGAGAAAGGCTGGTGTATACCAATCGTTGGTCTTGATTTTTTAAATTCTGCAAAATGATTGCCGAACCGGTAATTACGGAACCAAGAACAAACAACCCCGCAACATAAATTACTAAGATTTTTGCACTAAGGGATGACATCTTAGTTGACTTGGACATTTGCGTCATTTGAGACTCCCTGACTGGTATACGCCTATATTATTGTTATATGTTTTGGCAAAGCTTATTCTGTTGGATAACCCGCAGCCACCCATGCCGGATAACCATCACGGTAGTAATAAACATCCGTCCAGCCCCATTCATGCGCCAGAGCAGCACACCATGACGAACGATCACAATCAGAACCGTTACAGTAGCAAACCAAAGGGTCAGATTTAGAAACAACGCCTTCTAAAGCTGCCGCCGTGAACGGCTGTCCATCAACACCCTTTTTCGGGGAAAATGCTAACTGAACTGCACCCGGAATACGGCCAGCTTCAAAATCAGTATCCTTACGTGTATCAACAAATGCCGCACGATTTTCCCAAAGCTCATGGGCCTTAACCGTGTCAATCGTTGTGGCGCCATCAACCTGCTCAGGTGACACATACTCAAATGTACCGTCTTTGATGGGCAGATCAACAGCATTCGCAATACCTGGCACCGCGAATGCACATAGCAACATTGCAATTGCAGAAAATTTCAAAATAGTCTGTTTCATTAGTTTCTCCTGTATAACCCTAGGGTTAGGTTGTTTGGTTACAATTTTATATATCTTTTAAATTTATCGCAAGAAAGTTTAGACACTGTTAACACTAGCATTTTTTACGATCGATTAATACTCGAAACGTAATGAATACTATCGCAACATACATAATCAATATGCAAAATGCATTTTGAAAAACGAACTACCCGCGCCCACGATAAGTTTGCACACCTTGATCGGGGACCCAGACATTTTTCGGGCATTCGCCGCTTTGATAAAACACATCAATCGGAATACCGCCGCGCGGATACCAATATCCACCTAGGCGCAACCATTTCGGCTGAATAACATCTTCAATACGTTTGGCAATAGAAACCGTACATGCCTCATGAAAATCACCGTGGTTACGGAATGATGTCAGGAACAATTTCAATGACTTGCTTTCGACCAGCCAGTCTTGCGGCACATAATCAAGCACCAAATGCGCAAAGTCAGGCTGACCGGTAATCGGGCATATCGATGTAAATTCCGGTGCCGTAAATCGCACAAGGTAATCAGCATCTTTATGTGGATTGGTCACACGTTCCAGGACGGCTTTATCAGGACTTTCAGGTGTCTCAGTTGAGCCGCCAAGTTGTGTCAGGTCTTTATAAATATCCGCCATATCAAACGCCCCTTTTGTTTCCCCATATCATGACATGCAGCTGCGGCAAAACAAATGCATTCAAATTGTTATCATTCGTTACTTTTTCGGCAAGCCAACGTAAACGCTCATCAATCGTAACCCGGTCGCATTCTGTTTCGTTATCACCAACGGGATTGCATGGCTGGAGATACAGCGGTAAATCCGGATAACGTACAGCCGCGTCACAAGCGTAATCATAATCGACCTCATCAAAAACGACGATCTTCATACTGGTTGCTGGCTTTCCAGCAGCAGCGGCAAGACAATCATCAAACTTGCCCCAATCGGTTTCCATCCCGCTTGATGGCGGTTTTGGGGAGAGTGTCAAAAAATCAAGATCGGAAAACCAGTCTTGTGCGACCGACCCTTGCGTTTCCATGGCGAATTGATATCCCGATACCTGCCCCAAACGAATAAGAGGCTCCAAATTCTGGATGGCCGGATTACCGCCGGATAACGTCACTAACATAGGTTTATCGGATGATAATTCCCGCACCTTGCCCATCACATCTTTAAATGTCATTGGTTTCCATTGCGCCCGATACTTACTGTCTACCGCATACATTGTATCGCACCAACCACAGCGGTAATCACAACCGCCGGTGCGAACAAATACCGTGGGACGGCCGATCAATGCGCCCTCCCCTTGAATGGTCGGACCGAAAATTTCACTTATACGAAGTATGTCTTTATCAGTATCCGTCATGGTCGATACTCCGCATTTGTGCGCGGTGTTTCCTGCACCCGCACAGACACAACCTCCGGCCATCTTTCATGGCACCAATCATAAAAATGTTTGGCGATACATTCCGCCGTTGTGTTGTTTTCGCCCAAAATATCATTCAAATGGCGATGATCAATTTCGTCATCAATATAAGCCTTCAAAGGGTCCAGCTCCCGATAATCACGAACAAACCCGTGTGCGTTTAATTCCTTCGCCTGCAACTCAACCTCGACCACATAATTATGACCATGAAGGCGGCCGCATGGATGCCCCTCTGCCAGACCATACAAAATATGGGACGCCGAAACATGATACTGTTTGGAAATCGTATACATTACGCGACGCTTTCCTCAAGATGCGGGGATTTCCAAAAATCCGGATCTTGATACTGTGTCGGGTCCCCCGCGCCGGTCATAGCGATTGCCTCCTGACGCGCAACACAGGTGCCACAGCGGCCGCAATGCAAATCCTGCCCCTTATAACATGACCATGTATTTTCAAATGGAACGGACAGTTTTACCGCTTCCTTCGCAATCTCGGCCTTACTGGAATACAAAAACGGGGTATACAATTTGATTTCACCAAGCTCACCAAGCGCATGTTTCTGCATCACTTCAAAACTGCTTATAAAATCCGGACGACAATCCGGATAGGTCGCATGATCACCGCCATGCACCGCCGTGGCGACAGCATCCAGATTTTGCGAAGATGCAATGCCATAGGCAATCGTCAGCATAATGGCGTTCCTGTTTGGAACAACGGTTACACGCATATTTTCATCGGAATAATGCCCCTCCGGCACATCAATATCATCGGTCAGAGCAGAACCACTTAGCATACGACCGATATTAGAAATATCCATTGCAGTAAGGGGCACGCCGAGCGTATCCGCGCATATTTGCGCGTAATCCATTTCCTTTTTATGGCGTTGTCCGTAATTGAAGGTAAGAAGGCCGGATAAAGTGTGCTCCTTCGCAACTTTATAGGCCAGTGTGACGGAATCCATTCCGCCGGAGCATACAACGAGTGTTTTCATGTTGGGTCCTTGTTTTCGCTATCGCCGGGTAGGAAGTCTGCGACCGGCCACTGCCTATACTTATGAGGCAGTTACGTCTTTATAACGATGAAACATCGGCAGGTAAAGAGGGATAGTTTATTGTTTACGTTACATTTTGCCGTACTTTTCGTAAGATACGCATTGCCTCCCGCACATCTAAGTATATATTTGTTAAGTCGTTAAAAAATCATCCGAGAACACATCATGCCGCAAACCGCCATATCGATATCAAACCTTAATAAAACCTATGCCGATGGGCTGAAGGCGTTGGACAATATTGATCTTGAGGTTTACAAAGGTGAAATTTTTGCGCTGCTCGGCCCCAACGGCGCGGGAAAAACAACGC